>CALNFG010000015.1 GCA_939792625.1 uncultured Prevotella sp. | reverse complement strand
GGATTTCTCACTGCCATACAACACTGAGAAATCCTAATGACCGATTTGGGTTTATTGCTGATTTTCAGGCTATTGTCCGTTAACTACGGACGGTCGGCAGACCGCCTGACTCCCGTTAACTCCTTATTAACTCCATTTTGACACATCCTCTTTATAAAGATGTGAATCACCTGTAAAAAACATTCAATTAACCATCATCTCACAGTTATATGAAAACAGCCCTGCTTTACTTCATATTTTATATAACACCGTTTGTTATCACGCATGTCACGCAACACCTCACTTAGTACCCACTTCAGCGTGTCATTACGCACGGCGCGACGCGGCTGCTCTGTTGACGGGCTTACTGTCTTGTAACGGTTATAGCACACATCGAATGTTGTACCGTATAAATGGCATGAATTTTCAGTCGCATTTGCGTTATGCCCTCTCAATTTCGTCACGTCAGCCCTCGTCCTCAACACACTGGTGACTATTATCTGATGCAGAGGAATACCCTTTATCTGCAAGCTGTCATAATATGCCCGCCCTATGTCATTGAGCAATATCGCGGCTCTCGGAACAAGATAGGGTATGCTGTTATTCAGCGGGTCAACATGAAAATACGGATTTGCGCCGACAAAAACGAGTTCACTTTTACGCTTTTCGGCCTCGCTACGACTTTCTACCGGCTTTACCCCGTGGGCGTTCGCCGCAATCAGCTGCACATCATTGTTGTCAGGAAAAGTACGGCTGAAACCGGGCACACTGTATATCCGTTGCTTTACGGCTTTACCGCTGCTGTCATAAAACGATGTCAGCGGAAACACTTCCGCCGCCGGCTCATTCTGTCTCGCTGCCGGAATCGTGTCAGGCTGCCGGATATCGGCTGAATAGTCTGCTGCCAGCACAGACGTGTCTGCATGCCTGCCGGCGTCAATCTTGTTTTCGGCTACTGAGGGGAAAATCAGCCGCACAAGAGCCAAAACTGTCACGATGACCGCGAAACCTGCCAGATATCTGTTTTTTGTAATCTTCAACTTTCTCCGATTATCCATAATGTTACGGTTATGAGGTTACATACGGTTATAGGGTTGACGGTTATGTTCGGTTATGGAGGTTATAAGGTTACAGATAATCAAGCCTTATAAACCGTAAAACCATGAACAAACGGTTGACGGTTATGTTCGGTTATGGAGGTTATAAGGTTACGGATAATCAAGCCTTATAAACCGTAAAACCCGAAAACCTATACCGTAAAACCATGAACAAACCTTACATATTAAAATAATCCTCTAGCTCTTTCTCCGCACTGTTGCCGACATTCTGCAAGTCTTTGATGATACATCCGCTTTCTAACAAGACTATCCTACCTGAAATGTCAATGGTATGGGTAAGATTGTGACTGCTTATAAGTACCGTGGCACCGCTTTGGGCATTATAATCTTTAAGAATGTGTTTCAGAATATTCTGACTTGTCGGATCAAGAAAATTAAAAGGCTCATCAAGTATCAGCAGGCGGGGATGACTTATCAGGGCAGAAATGATACCTATCTTTTGCTTGTTGCCGGCCGAATAATTGCGGATAAGTTTTTTCTGCCCCATAATCTCACCGTGCATGAAATGCTCAAAAACAGATATGCGGCTGTCGGTTTCCTGTTCCGACAGTCCGTTTACTTTACCGATAAACCTGAAATACTCTTCAGGAGTCAGAAAGTCTATTAAGAATCCCTCATCAATATAGGCACCGGTATAAGCTTTCCACTCCTCCGTGTCTGCCGGACTTGCCTCAATCCGGTTCCCCTCCGGCGTGTCGAAGCACATGACAACGGAGCCGTCATCAGCCTTTATCAGATCAAGCATCAAGCGGAACAATGTTGTCTTGCCTGCCCCGTTATTGCCGACAAGCCCCAACATGTCTCCGTCATTGACAACAAAGTCGGGAATGTCCACTACAGTCTTTTCGCCGAAAATCTTCTTTAAATTTGAGACGTGAATGTTCATTGTTTTTACGGTTTGCATACGTGGTTTCACAGTTTGTGTACGGTTATCATGTCATGCGGTCTGTATATGGCTTTTAATTTGTTTACGGTTTTAACCGGTCATGCAGTTATTCGGTTACAGAACATCGTATAACCGTCAACCGCATGACCATATAACCGTACACAGCCAGTCAACCGTACACAACCATAAAAGATTTATACAAGTCCTTTGCCGTGGCAGTTTTTGAATTTCTTACCGCTGCCGCAAGGACACGGATCATTACGTCCGGGCAACTTATCTTTACGTACAGGCTGCTGTCTTACCTCCGCATTCTGCCTCGTATCTTGATTTGCGGCAGACTGTTGTGCCGGATCCATCATGTCATCTTTCTGCTCCGTATAACGCTGGCTCTTCTGTTCCGGAGCAGCCTCGCGAACTTCCTCGCGCTGTATTTCCGGAATCTGTCCCCTCATAAGCACGCTTACAATGCGGTTATTCATCTGGTTTACCATATCATCAAACAACTTGACACTCTCCAGTTTGAATATAACCAGCGGATCTTTCTGCTCATAAGAAGCATTCTGCACACTGTGCTTCAACTCGTCAAGCGCACGCAGATTTTCTTTCCAGCAATCATCTATTACGTGCAGGAGGATTGTCTTCTCAAACTGCTTTACAACACTCTTACATTCTGTGTCGTAAGCCTCCTTCAAATTACATGCGATATTGTATATGCGTTTTCCGTCAGTGATAGGCACCATTATGCGCTCATACCTGTCACCCTGAGTCTCATAGACTTCTTTAATGACAGGCCATCCGACAGCTTGGATACGGTCTGTTTTGCGCTTGAAGTCAGCCATTGCCATCTGGAAAGCTTTTTCTGAAAGATTGTCACGGCTCTCATTTGCAAACTCTTCGTATGTAAACGGACATTCCATGGCCAGCACCTTCAGGAACTCGTTCTTACAGCCCTCATAGTCGTTTTTGTCTATGATTTCAACCACACGGTCCCAAATAATGTTCGTTATGTCCATACCGATACGCTCACCCATCAGAGCGTGACGACGCTTCTCATAAACAACGGTACGCTGCTTATTCATCACATCATCATATTCAAGAAGGCGCTTACGTATACCGAAGTTGTTTTCCTCCACCTTCTTTTGGGCACGTTCGATATTCTTCGTTATCAACGGACTCTCTATACGCTCGCCCTCCTTGAAGCCAAGACGGTCCATCACGCGTGCTATGCGCTCGCTGGCGAACAGACGCATCAGTTTATCTTCAAGACTTACATAGAACACAGAACTTCCGGGGTCACCCTGACGACCGGCACGTCCGCGTAACTGCCTGTCTACACGGCGGCTCTCATGGCGCTCCGTACCGATAATGGCAAGACCACCGGCAGCCTTAACCTCCGGCGAAAGCTTGATGTCGGTACCACGTCCGGCCATGTTGGTGGCTATGGTGACAGCTCCCAACAGTCGCTCTTCCGTATGCACAGTACCGTCAGCTTCGGTTATTGTCACCGTGCCGGGAGTGCTTTGTCCAGCCTCGGCAACGATATTGGCCTCCTTCTGATGAAGCTTGGCATTGAGGACATTATGCGGAATGTGACGCATCTGGAGCATCTTGCTCAGCAATTCTGATATTTCAACCGAAGTTGTACCGACCAGACACGGACGTCCGGAATTACGCATGGCCTCTATCTCCTCAATAACGGCGTTGTACTTCTCACGTGCGGTCTTGTACACACGGTCGTCCATGTCGTTACGTATCACGGGTTTATTGGTCGGTATCTCAACCACGTCAAGCTTGTAAATGTCCCAGAACTCACCGGCCTCGGTAATGGCCGTACCGGTCATACCTGACAACTTGTGGTACATCCTGAAATAATTCTGCAAAGTAATCGTGGCAAACGTCTGGGTTGCCTCTTTCACTCTGACATGCTCTTTCGCCTCGATAGCCTGATGCAGACCGTCACTCCATTGACGGCCTTCCATTATACGACCAGTCTGTTCATCGACAATCTTAACCTCACCATCCATGACGACATACTCGTCATCTTTGTTGAACATAGTGTAGGCCTTAAGCAATTGCTGCAAAGTATGCACACGCTCACTCTGAACGGCATAATGATTGAGCAGGCTGTCTTTTTTATCAAGACGTTGCTGTTCGTCAAGGTCTGTCTCATTCTCGAGAGCCGACAGTTGCGATGTTATGTCTGGCAGGACGAACAGGTCCTTATCCGACACCTGATTGGCAAGCCACTCTGTGCCCTTGTCGGTCAAGTCAACCGAATTCAGTTTCTCATCAACGACAAAATACAACGGCTCAACGGCCTCCGGCATACGGCGGTTGTTGTTCTCCATATAAAACTCTTCTGTCTTTAGCATGCCTGCCTTTATACCTTCTTCAGACAGATATTTTATGAGAGGCTTGTTCTTAGGAAGAGCCTTATGCGAACGGTACAGACTGAGGAAACCTTCATCTTGCAGTTTCTGGTCGTTCTTCTCACGTCCTTCGGTAATTTTCTGTTTTGCATCGGCCAGATACTGAGTGGCGAGCTTACGCTGAACGTCAACAAGACGTTCGACCAACGGCTGATACTCTTCAAACATCTGGTCATCGCCGTTTGGTACAGGACCTGAGATTATAAGAGGTGTACGGGCATCGTCAATAAGAACAGAGTCAACCTCATCGACTATGGCGTAATTATGCTTACGCTGAACGAGATCTGCCGGCGATATTGCCATGTTGTCACGCAAGTAATCAAAACCAAACTCATTATTCGTACCAAATGTAATGTCTGCCTGATAAGCCCTGCGACGTTGTATGGTGTTCGGTCTGTGTTTGTCTATGCAATCTACAGAGAGTCCGTTAAACTCGTACAACGGCCCCATCCATTCTGAGTCACGCTTTGCCAGATAGTCGTTGACCGTAACAACATGCACGCCATTGCCGGTAAGAGCATTCAAAAAGACGGGCAAAGTGGCCACGAGAGTTTTACCCTCACCGGTTGCCATTTCAGCGATTTTGCCTTGATGAAGCACCACGCCGCCAAACAGCTGTACATCATAATGCACCATGTCCCACTTCATGTCATTGCCGCCGGCCATCCAGTGGTTGCTATATATGGCCTTGTCACCCTCTATGCGAACAAAATCTTTTGTTATGGCAAGTTCACGGTCAAAGTCGTTGGCTGTAACTACTATCTCATCATTCTCCGCGAAACGGCGTGCCGTATCTTTCATTATGCTGAAAGCCACCGGCAACACTTCGTTAAGAGCTTTCTCATAAACGTCCAGAACTTCCTTTTCGAGCTTGTCGATCTGATTGAAGATCGCCTCGCGCTCATCAATTGGAGTATCCTCTATTTTGGCTTTCAGTTCTTCTATCTGTTTTTTCTGTTCCGCCGCAGAGTTCTGCACATACTGCTGTATCTCCTTTGTACGTGCGCGGAGGGCGTCGTTGTCAAGAGCTTTTATTTCAGGATATGCAGCCTTTATCTGTTCCACGACAGGCTGTATCAACTTCATGTCTCTTGTGGATTTGTCGCCGAAAAGCGACTTCAAGAAATTATTAAAACCCATTTTATATTAATGTTTTCTTCGTGTTAATGTTTTAGTTTGTGCAAAAATAATGATTTTATTCTTCAATTACGGCACTTCGAATCATCACTTTTGCCTGATTTGATAATATTTTAATATAAAGGTGCCGCAGAACAGGCATTTGGTGCCCTTATTCTTATTGATTTTGCAATAGTCGGAGCTATCCGGTCAGTTGTCACCGGCGTGGTTATCTCTTCAGCCGTAAAATCAGCTCCGTAGAATATCAACGGGAAAGGCATCAGATTTTCCTTCGACGTGTATTGTTGAAAATTCTCCTCGTTGAGCAGTTTCCATCCGGGCGACACTTCTATGATTATGTCGCCGCAGTTATTTGGAAAAAACCAGTTACGCAATCGCGAACTGCCCGAATCACCCGACAACAGGAGATTCTTGCTGGTATATACGTTGCTCACGCCAGACAGTTGCATGAGGAACGTCTGTGCCCTACTCAGCAACTCACCTGTGTTGATGCGTTTCTGCTCAATCTGCCGGATGTCAAGATAAAGCTGGTTATAAAAACAGCTCTCCACATACTTATCCTGACCGTAAACCGCACCGAGATACATGTTCAACAGGTTTGCGTTGCGATCCATGTGGAATGTACCGTAAGGTATACGGAACTTGTCATAATCCACCTCGGCTTCATCACAATATCCAGTGCTGGTTATTACAAACAGCACGTTGCTCTTACCTATCCTGCTCTCAATCCTTGACGTAAGCCGCTCAAGTTCTTTGTCCAAGCCGACATATTTGTCTAAAAGTTTCTCCTTGTCAAGCTTTTCATCCTTTATCGGCACTTTCGCGTCATAAGTAAGCGTAAGCATGTCAGTGACATGGTCGGTGCCCATCCCGTTGGCCTCAATACACCGTAAAGCGATATCGGTAATTCCCGAATTGACATTGCCGCCGCTCTCCGCATCTGCCATTGACAGATTATATGACTCCAACCATTCAGGAGCTTTCTTAAAATAATATTCTGATGAACACCAGCACTTAGTATCAGTATTAAACCACACAGCACCATCGGCCGCATGCCCACCTCCAATGACAGCGGCATCACGCTCCCGTGCAATGCTATATACTATCGCGACACCGTCGGAAGCTATTTTCAGCTCATCGTTAACAGTTGTCGTAGCAATGTTCTTAGGCGAGGTACGTTCATTCGTGTATATGCCCTTATAGTCGTTGTCGTCGACACAGTTTACCTGGACAAGAGAGTTCTTGTCCAGCCATCTGAATCCTGTAATCCCGTTATTCGAAGGCGATGTACCCGTTGCAATCGAAGCTATTGACGACGCACGGTCAATCGGCGCGAATGTATATTGGGCATTACAATAAACAATGCCACGCTGAAGCAACTTTCTGAAACCGTCGCTACCATAAGAAGGCATGAACGCCTCCATATAATCCGAGCGTAACTGGTCGATGGCTATGCTCACGACAAGCCGCGGCACAGGCCGCGAAACCTGAGCTGCAGCAACGCCGCCACCGACAACGGCCAGAATGGTTGCCGTTATGTACTTGTTAATCATTGCGTTTGTCTGACAGATATTTATTTTGATAAACAATGTTCCACACACACCTTATCAGCAAAGATAATGCCAAAACATACACGCCTTCGGCATATCGTTGGAAAAATCCGCCAACAAGGAATAAGACTATAACCGCCGCTGCATACTTCCAGAACGCCTCATGGCGCTTTTTCAACGTACTTTTAGTCACCCGAACAACGTAAAACAGCGGTACAGGATTGAACAGCAGCACCTGCAGATTTGTGCTTGTGGCCGGATGCTCGGAGAAAAGCATCATGAACAGTATGATTCCCATCAGCCCGTCAAGCGTCATCAGAAAAGCATCGGCAAACCAGAACTTTTTCTTTAAAACCATCTCGGCAACCGTAACGGCAAGCACCAAGAATAATATAATGCACGCACATACGACCGGGCGCAACGGAAAACCTCCGGCAACCATCCGGGGGCCGCACTGCACCACATATTCGCCCCGTCTTACCAAAGGTCTCACACTGCCGTCTGACTCCATTATACCAGCCTTGTCGAAATCCTCCTGCAGCAACAACGGCAGAAACTGATGCTCGGCACGATCGGTTTTCCTGTCAGCCCTTACCCCGAGCAGTATGTCATTGCCGAAGCGTGCCCACGGAAAGTCCTCATTCGACGCATGTATCAGCGAACGGTATGACGGATAACAATCCGTGCTGTCTGAATAAATTACGGTGCCGCTGATATGATCAAAAATAATGTTACGAGCCCGTGTGGTGCAATTATCATAAAAATAATTATACCGATACACCCTATTTTGCGGCAGATAGTTATTGTCTATCGCGTCGCGTATGGCCAGTTTGTCTTCTGCCGTAAGGTTTAGTTCCTGCTGATATACCGACCGTCCTTCAGCTCTGTATTCACTACAAAAATAATCAAACGGCACTATACCCATCTCATAATCGGTCAATCCGAAAATGAAACGCAACACGAAGAAAGGCTTGCTGAAAGAAAACACTCCATAATTGACAGCCACGTCAATATTTCTCGACATATCGGTATAGCGTATGGCTGTATGCCCGTAAAGACTATAAACCTCATTGCCGGGCGAACATGTCAGCAGACTTATCCTGATTGAATCACCATATACACCCGTTTGTTCCATAGTATAACCCATTGCCTTTATCTCACTGCTAAATAGCGAGATAAAGCATATTGCCGCGAGCGTAAAGATGTGTCTCAAGCATTTCACGATGCAAAAATAGCTTATATTTCTCATTTGGCGTACTATTATCACAAAAATTTTAATAAATTATGCATAACAGCACTTTAGAATAAAGAAAAAAAATAAAACGGGCAGAAAGTAAAAAGACTCTTTCCACCCGAATTTCAACATATACATTTACAGTTTATTTATCGTAAACCGCATCATTTTTTTGATTCATCCGCAAACCTGTTGGATGGTTTTTCAACATCATAAAATTGAGTACATCGAGTTTTTCTTTAAGAATATCTCTTTTCATCTTTCTCATTAATCTGATGAACAAACCTACTATTATATAAAAACATTCATACGACAACGGTTTAATAACACATCCCGCAAAATCCGACCGTTCTCCATTTATTATAATATGTGTCGTTTAAAATAAATCATGTCTTTCAACATCACTCCGTTTTCTACAATCGGATGATCATAATTCGCTGTGAAAAAATCTGCAACTGTATGCGAATAGACAAAGCCGCAACTCAAATAAAATGACACTGTTGACTCACTGTTGCCTGTACCGGCATACAACGTGTGAAACCTGTGCTTATAACGCCGGCATAAATAATCTATCATTTTTTGCCCAAACCCCTTCCGCTGAAAAAGCGGAGCAACGGCCAAATTCTTCAGCTCCAATACACCATCGCCTTCATCCGTAACCACCGCAACAGCCAAAGGACTGCCTGCAGAACTCATCATGACAAACATTTCGCCACGCTCAAGATACCTGTCAATCATCGACTCTTGTTCGTCACCAATAAGCAAAAGAGACAAATACTGTTTTTTGTCTGTCGTTACTGTTGAAATCCGTATCTGATCAGATTTACTTTCTTCCGTTGTCATTTCATTAAAACCAATTTATTTACACGAGAGAAACCATTTTTCTATGTATCACTCGCATATATTAAAAAGAGAGCGTTACTACAGCTGCGTGCAAAATTATAAATAATCCCGTAATAAAAAGCCGGAAATGGAAACTTTTATATTCAGTTTCACTACCAACAAAACATCGAACAAGAGGCTTAAATCCAACTGTGACACGAACTTGCGGCCTATAAATATATGAAACTTAACGAAAGCAAAAAGCTTAAACCACTTATGAATAAATAAAAACTCTTTTCGGAACGTTTTTTGCATTTTTCATAACTTTACACCCATAACAGAACTGTATTTGTACTTAAACGGAACAGGGTCTCAGATACAGTTGCCATAAAATAAAGCACGAATCAAGGCTTTCTCATAACACATTGAAAATCAGCCAAATACACTCAGGCTTCCAAAAGGTAAGCTTTTAGGTTGCAAAAAACGGTCTTTGAAGAGGCAAAAGGTTAGCTTTCGCGACGCAAAAGGTAAGCTTTTGCAAAATCAGCCTGATTTAATAGTCATTACCATTGCTGTATGTGGCATCAAAAATCTTCTTCATACAAGCCGTCATCCGTCTGAAACATCTGTTGCAAGACAAGCTTGTAAAGACGGACGTAATGCGTTTTTTTGAAAAATATCCTTAAACTTTTCGTTTATTTAACCGGTACTTTGTGTATCTGTTTGGTCAATTCAGAAAAAATGCTCATCTTTGCAAACGTTTTTATTGTCCTGTAGGGCTTAACAGTATATCACAGAGAAAAAGATGAGTTTTTATAAAAAGGTAATAAGCGCGGTTATTCTGACGTCTGTCTGCGTAGCACCGGCCATGGCCCAAAGCGGAACAAACTCGCCCTACAGCCAATACGGACTGGGGCAACTGAGCGAACAGACAAGCGGATTCAATCGCGGAATGAATGGTTTGGGATTAGCTTTCAGGGATGGCAATCAGGTGAATTACATCAACCCGGCATCATATTCGGCGCTCGACTCGCTGACATTCATCTTTGATGTAGGTCTTTCCGGACAGGTTACAAACTTCAGCGAAAACGGGCAAAAAATCAACGCGAACAATGCAGACTTTGAATATGCCGTGGCCGGATTCCGCATATTCAAGCACGTCGGTGTAAGCTTTGGTATCATACCGTTCACCAATATCGGATACAATTATTCAATTACCGACTACCTGAACGACGACAGAAGCGATGCCTACACCAATACCTATTCGGGCAGCGGAGGTCTGCACCAGGTTTATTTCGGAGCGGGATGGGAATTTATCAAGGGCCTTTCCGTAGGTGCCAACATATCATATATATGGGGTGACATCGACAGGTCGGTAATCAACAGCTACAGCGACTCATACATCAACACATTATCAAAATATTATACCGCCACAGTAAAGAATTACAAACTGGACATCGGTTTGCAATACCTGGTAAACATCAACAAACAAAACTCCCTCACAATAGGTCTTACTTACGGCCCGGGCCACAAGCTGAACTCCGACCCCACATGTATGGTAATATCGACAAACTCATCAACGGGCGTGGCCGACACAACATCATACACAGTAAACAACGGCCTTGAGATACCGACAACGTTCGGCGGAGGACTGACTTGGAATCATAAAAACAAACTGAAGCTCGGAGCAGACTTCACTTACCAGAAATGGGGCAGCCTGAAATATCCTGTCTACAACGTGGTTAACGACGTACCTTCATACGAACTGACCGACAATTACTATAAAGACCGTTACAAAGCCACGATTGGCGGTGAGTATTGCAACGATGAGACAAGCCGCAATTTCTTCCGGAAAATACGCTTCCGTGCAGGAATGTCATACGCCACACCTTATTATAAAGTAAACGGCGCAGACGGACCTGACGAGATAAGCGTAAGCGCAGGCTTTGGCATACCTATCGTCAACGCATATAACAACAGATCTATATTGAACATATCGGGCCAGTGGGTGCATGCTTCGGCAAAGGGAATGCTTACCGAAAACACATTCAGAATAAACATCGGTATCACTTTCAACGAGCGTTGGTTCATGAAGTGGAAAGTCAACTGACACTGTATAACAGGCAAACATTATTTTGAAAAGTAAACTTTACATACCAGCCCTGGCACTTACACTGGCAGCATGCCAGGAAGCTCACGAGCATACGGCACCGGCAATATACCCGAAAGACTCGGTTGCGGTGATGACGTCGTATGGCGTCAACACGCTCGTGTCTGATTCGGGAATGATGAAATACCGCATCGTGGCAGAATGTTGGGAGGTAAACCAGGCAAAAAAACCTTCACGCTGGATTTTCGACAAAGGCCTGTTCCTCGAACAGTTTGACGAAAAGTTTCACATCGAGGCCTACGTGCAATGTGACACAGCATACTACTTCGACCAAGAAAAGCTTTGGGAATTGCGCGGACGTGTACGTGTGAGAACAGTAGACGGTCTGCGCTATTCAAGCGAAGAACTGTTCTGGGACCAGAACAGGCACGAACTATACAGCTACAAATATTCACGGCTGATAACGCCGGACAGGGAGATGGAAGGCACATACTTCCGCAGCGACGAGCGCATGACACGTTACACGATAACCAACTCGAAAGGCTCGTTCGTCAAAGGAGGCATGGGCAACAGCGAGGGCGACAGCATCCTTACCGCACCTGACACGGTAAAGGCGAAGAAGCGTATGCCCACCACTCCCACGGCTAAGAAAACCCAATGAAAAACAAACACAAGCCCCTTAAAACCAACAAGGAAGAAAGTTTTTAACAGAAAAGTAATTGTTTTTATTTTCTTTTTTGTAATTTTGTGCGCTAAATTGTTTAAACACAGTATTCATAAAGAAATAATTAAAAAATAAATAATTGTAATAATGGCAGTATTAGGAAAAATCAGGAGCAAAGGCGTAATCCTCATCTGTGTCATAGGATTCGCCCTTTTTGCGTTTATTGCCGAAGAGTTCTTCCGCTCTTGTGATGCCGCAAGCAACGAAAGAAGAGCCCAAGTAGGCGAGGTTTTAGGTGACAAAGTCAATGTGCAGGACTACCAGAAGCTCGTTGACGAATATACCAATGTCATCAAAATGACACAAGGACGCGACAACCTCAGCGAAGCTGAAATCAATCAAGTCAAGGATGTCGTATGGAACACTTTCGTGCAGAACGAAATCATCAACCACGAAGCAGAAAAGCTGGGACTGAAAGTTACCGACAAGGAACTGCAGAATGTCCTTAACGCGGGCACTAACCCAATGCTGCTGCAAACACCTTTCGTCAACAGACAGACAGGACGCTTTGATGCCAACATGCTGAAACAGTTCCTTGCAGAATACAAGCAGGCACAAGCCACAACCCCACAGATGGCAGACCAGTACCGCAGCATCTACGATTTCTGGACGTTCGTTGAGAAATCTCTGCGTCAGCAACTGCTCGCACAGAAATATCAGGTTCTGTTCGCCGGCTGCATGCTATCCAACCCAATTTCAGCAAAGATGGCTTTCGACGGTGAGAATCAAGAAAGCAACATACAACTTGCTGCATTCGCATATTCATCAATTAATGATAATAAGGTGAAAATATCCGACAGCGATCTCAACGCCAAGTATGAAGAGCTGAAACCACGCTTCAAACAATATGAGGAGACACGCTCGATTAAATACGTAGACTTTCAGGTTATCCCCTCACAGGCTGACCGCAAGACTCTTGACAAAACTGTAAAAGAATACATGGCCATACTCAGAGACACGGCAGACCCGTCTGGCATAGTAAGAAAGAGCGGCTCAGTGATTGCTTATCTCGGCATACCGCAGACAAAGGCAGCTTTCCCAGCCGACATTGCAGCACGTCTTGATTCAATGGCTGTAGGAACAACGACAGCACCGGTTGAGAACAAGATTGACAACACACTCAACGTAATCAAGCTGATATCAAAGACCCAGATGCCCGACTCCGTACAGTTCCGTGCAATTCAGGTTGCCGGCACAACTCCCGATGAAGCTGCTAAACGTGCAGACAGTATATATACGGCACTGCAGGGCGGAGCAGACTTCGAGGCAACAGCCAAGAAATACGGACAGACAGGAGAGAAGACATGGATAACTTCTGCCCAATATCAGAATGCACCGTCAATAGACAACGACACGAAGGCATATATCCAGCTCATCAATACGTTGGGAGTAAATGAGATGAAAAATCTCAAGCTGACACAAGGAAACATCATACTCCAGATAACCGACCGCAAGGCAATGACCAACAAATATGTGGCAGCCGTCATAAAGAAGCCTATCGAGTTCTCTAAAGAAACATATTCTGCCGCATATAACAAGTTCAGCCAGTTTGTAAGTGAAAACCAGACACTTGCAGCAATGCAGAAGAACGCGGCAAAATACGGATTTACTGTACGGGAGCGTAATGATGTACGTAATTCAGAACATTATCTTGCAGGTATAAGTGATACACGCGAAGCCATGAAATGGCTGTTCGGCGCTAAAGAAAATGAGGTTTCACCTCTGTACGAGTGTGGAGACAATGACCGCCTGCTGGTGGTAGTTCTGACAAAAATCAACAAAGAAGGCTATCGCACACTTGAAGACGAAAACGTAAAGAACTTTGTAAGAAATGAAGTTCTGCGCGACAAAAAAGCAGAAATGCTCATGACCCAGGTAAAAGGCGTCAAAGACATCGCCGGAGCAAAAGCCAAAGGAGGCAAGATTTCGAATGTAAACCAAGTTACTTTCGCTGCCCCAGTCTTTGTACAGGCAACTGGTATGAGCGAGCCCGCACTCAGCGGAGCCGTAGCAGCAACAGCAACAGGCAAGTTCTGCTCACAGGCCGTAAAGGGCAACGGCGGTGTATATATGTTCCAGGTTACAGCAAAGAAAACGCGCCCTGTAAAGTTTGATGCCAAAGTTTACGAACAGCGCCAACGCCAGAGAATAATGCAATATGCAGGCAACTTTATGCAGGACCTGTACATAAATGCCAACGTAAAAGACAACAGATACATGTTCTTCTAAAAAAAGAACTACCGACATGACAAAAATAAGCGGGACATCAAATTGATGTCCCGCTTATTTTGTCTGTCAACCGGTCATGTCACTGATTCTTACATAAGTCATTTAGATATATCAGCGTGTCAAAACGGTAAAGGACCATCACCGGGCATCGGGGGCTCACCATAAGGAGGCAACGGGAAATCATCTCCACCATTGATTCTCGAACCGATAATCTCACCACCTACAGGAGACTGGGAGGAGTCACCCGGATTTTCAAAACGTGTAAACTCTCCACGGAAATTCAACAAGACATCACCAGTACCGCCTTTACGGTGCTTGGCAATTATTATCTGAGCTTTACCGTGCAGGTCGTTTCCTTTCTCGTCTGTAAATATTCTGTAATATTCAGGTCTGTGAACAAACAACACCATGTCAGCATCCTGCTCGATGGCTCCCGACTCACGCAAGTCACTAAGCTGCGGGCGCTTGCCTTCAAGTCCCTCACGTCCCTCAACAGTTCGGTTTAACTGTGACAAGGCTATCACCGGAATGTCAAGCTCTTTTGCAAGTCCTTTAAGAGAACGGCTGATGGTAGATACTTCTTCCTGACGGCTGCCGAAACGCGCTCCGCTTGCATTCATAAGCTGAAGATAGTCAATCATTATCAGCTCAACACCCTTCTCTCGTACAAGCCTTCGGGCTTTGGTCCGAAGCTCAAATATCGACATACCCGGAGTGTCATCTATGTAAATAGGTGAAGCCTGGAGTTTTCTTACATTCTTGTCCAACCTGCTCCACTCCTCGTCGTCCAACTGTCCGTTAAGAATCTTCTTACCCTCAATCTCGCAGACATTTGATATGAGCCTGTTAACAAGCTGGACATTGTTCATTTCCAATGAGAAAAAAGCTATCGGCCGGCCATAATCCACGGCTATGTTCTTAGCCAAAGACAGTGCAAACGAAGTCTTACCCATCGCAGGGCGTCCCGCTATAATGACAAGATCACTCTTCTGCCAACCGGCAGTATAATCGTCGAGTTTGGCATAACCGGTGGGTAATCCCGTCAGACCACCCTTATTGGCTGCTGCCTTCTGCAAAATCTCGACAGCCTGCTTCACAACCGGGTCTATCGGAGTATAGTCCTGCCGCATGTTCTTCTGAGACAATTCAAACAAAGAGCCTTCGGCTTCCTGCATCAGTTCATCAACATCAATCGTTTCGTCAAAAGCCTTTGTCTCTATCACGCTGGCAAAGGATATCAGCTGACGTGCAAGAAACTTTTGGGCTAATATCTTGGCATGATATTCGATATGAGCTGAAGATGCCACATGTGAACTCAAATCTAATATATACGCCGCTCCGCCTACGTCGTCGAGCGTTCCCTGACGTTTAAGTTCTTCGGTTACGGTAAGAATGTCAACGGGTCTTTCTTCGAGGCTCAGGCTCTGAATGGCATTGTAAACCTTCTGGTTTCGAGGCTCATAAAACGTCTCAGGATGCAGAATCTCACTTACAACAGAAAAAGCATCTTTGTCTATCATCAAAGCACCCAGTACAATCCGTTCAATATCAACAGCTTGCGGCTGGATATGGGCATAGTTACTGTCCAAAGGACGGTTTTTCTTATTTTCAGGCATAAGTTGTTATGAATTAATGAGTACAAAAATACAAATAAATATCGGGTTTCATACAATTTAATCACAATTAAGTAGTTATATTTACAAAACAAATATTATCATTATGATTGATTATCCTTGTGCCAAGATTAACCTTGGGCTTAACATTGTAAACAAACGCCCCGATGGTTATCACAATCTTGAAACTGTGTTTTATCCGATAAGACTGTGCGACAAAATTGAAATAAACGAACGAAAATATTCACAACAACACAAAGAGCCATGCCTGCTGGAAATAAACGGAATGGAAATTAATGGCAGCACGCAGGACAACCTGGTGATAAAGGCATACAACAAGATAAAAAAAGAATATCCGCAACTGCCTGACATTACTGTCAGTCTGACGAAAAACATACCGACACAGGCCGGCATGGGCGGTGGCTCGTCTGACTGTGCATTTACCATGACTATGTTGAACAGGATGTTCAGACTAAACATTACAACCACACAACTTCAAAAGCATGCAGCCGAACTCGGGGCCGACTGCGCATTCTTCATAAATGCCGTTCCTGCATTTGCTACTGGAATAGGCGAAAAACTCACCCCTATCCCACTCGATTTGAGCAAATACACGTTTGGCATAGTAAAGCCGAACGTGGCAATAAGCACTAAAGAAGCGTTTGCAAACGTAACCCCGACAATACCGCAAAAGTGCTGCAAGGACATAGTAATGCAACCAATGGAAACATGGAAAGACGAATTGATAAACGATTTTGAACAAAGCATAATACCCCAACATCCTGAAATAAACGAAATAAAACAGGAATTGTACAGAATGGGAGCCGTATATTCGGCCATGAGCGGAAGCGGAAGTGCCGTGTTCGGAATATTCAGAAAAAAACCGGAAAACCTCGACAATATTTTTAAAGGATACTTCACTGCCATAATATAAACAAAGAAATGGATAACAGCAATGAGTTACTGCCAATTGTAGACAACAACGGAAACGTTATAGGAAAAGTGGCAAGAGGCATCGCACACAACGGAACAAAAACACTTCACCCCGTGGTACATCTGCACATCTTTTCAAGGCATGGAGACATATACTTACAGAAAAGACCCACGTGGAAAGATGTTCAACCCGGGAAATGGGACACTGCAGTGGGCGGACACATAGATTATGGCGAGGATATTGACTCTGCACTAAAAAGAGAAATTTATGAAGAACTTGGCATTGTCAAATGTGAATGCGAATTTGTAGACAGATACATCTATGAGAGCAACGTTGAAAAAGAAATGATATACGCATATAAGACTGTACTGACAGAAGAAAACATAAAGCCAAATCCACAAGAACTTGCCGGTGGCAGATTCTGGTCCATGAAAGAAATATCCGAAAATATCGGTAAAAACGTATTCACACCCAATTTTGAATATGAATACAACAATATTTTCCAGCTGCAGACAAACAGCCGGACAAAGAACAACACTATATTCAGATGATTCATTCATATCAATAAACAAAGTACATTTTATTTTTTTAACCATATTAGGAGAACAACATATTCATATTTTTTGTAATTTTGCGGCGCTTTAGAGGCAGAATACAGCTATCAGTTTAATAATCAGACACTTACAACATTTTCAAGGTAAAAGGAACATAGATGAGACAATTAAAGATTCAAAAAAGTATTACCAACCGTTCAAGTGAGGCTTTAGACAAATATCTCGTTGAAATCGGACGCGCTCCGTTAATATCCATAGACGAAGAAATTGAACTGGCACAGAAAATCAAAAAGGGAGGTCCGGAAGGCGAAAGGGCAAAAAACAAATTGGTTACAGCCAATCTGCGTTTTGTCGTATCTGTTGCAAAACAGTATCAGCATCAAGGACTCACACTGACCGATTTGATAGACGAAGGTAATATTGGTCTTATCAAAGCGGCTCAGAAATTTGACGAAACACGTGGTTTCAAGTTCATTTCATACGCTGTATGGTGGATTCGCCAGAGCATTCTTCAAGCCATCGCAGAACAAAGCCGCATCGTACGCTTACCACTCAACCAAGTAGGTTCACTCAACAAGATCAATCACGAGATAAACAAATTCGAACAGGAAAATCAACGCCATCCTTCAGTATCTGAACTTTCAGAGGTGACAAAACTTGATGAAGAAAAAATAGGACAGTCACTTGCTGCCGACGGACATCACGTCAGCATTGATGCTCCGTTTCAGGATGGCGAAGACAACTGCATGCTCGATGTAATGCCAAGTGGAGAGGACAGCCGCACCGACCGTGTTGTCGATCATGAATCTATGGCACTCGAACTTAACACTGTATTAAGTAAAGTGCTGAAAGAGCGCGAAATAACCATCATACGTGAATGTTTCGGTATCGGTTGCCATGAGAAGGGACTCGAAGAGATTGGTGACCAGCTCGGACTTACACGCGAACGTGTACGCCAAATCAGGGAAAAGAGCATAGCCAAACTCCGTGAAAGCGGCAACGCCAAAATTCTTATGAAATATCTCGGATAAGCAAAAACGTACCGAAGCGATAAAAAGATAAAAAGCTTTACGACAAACATTTTGCCAACAAATAAAAGTGTGTGACTTAAATAATTTAGGTTACACACTTTTTATTTATAAAATAATCACAAGCACACCTTCACTTTACACAACAATCACAGAAACAACCGCCAAAGCCACCCGCATAAGCCGTCGAAACGCATGCTTAATGCCACCTGTACGCGAGCCAAAACAGTAACAAACAAAATCAAACTCGGCAAAAAACAAGAAACAATTTCTAAAATACAAGAAGTAAGCTTTGAGCCAATGAAAGGTAAGCTTTTACCTCCCGAAAGGTTGTCTACCGCAGCATAAAAGATAACCTATCAGACAATCGATTGAAACAGACTTATAATAAAAGCAATGGCTGACAAGGACTATCAACCTTGCCAGCCATTGCTTTTATATCAAATTCAAAAAATCAGGCTGCCATCTCTATCCAATCATAGAAGAAGCTGCATACACCGAAAAGCAATACACCTGCCGTACAAATGGCAAGAGCAAGCTTGGTATTGCCGTCACTCCTGAACGTGGGCAGAGGCGAATCCGACTTCTTAATGTACATGGCCTTGACAATAAGCAAATAGTAGTAAAGACTCACCACGGTGTTAATCAAAGCGATGAACACTACAAAATAAGTCAAAGGTGACCCCTCCTGAGCCGCTGCCATGAAAACAAAGAATTTACTGAACATACCTGCAAACGGCGGAATACCAGCAAGTGAGAACAGAGCAAACGTCATGAGCAACGAAAGCTTCGGATTGGTTGTATAGAAACCGTCATAGGCATCCATATCTGTTACACCTCCATTATTCTCTTCAACAACACTGATAACGGTAAACACAGCGAGATTGGCTACCACATAAACAAGCACATAATATGACAATGCTGCCACACCCATCGTGCTGTCACCGATAACGGCCAACATGATATAACCGGCCTGCGAAATAGAACTGAAAGCCATAAAACGCTTCAAGTCTTTCTGGCGTATTGCGAAGAGGTTACCAACAGTAATGGTAAGAACTACCATTACATACATAACATGAGTCCAATAAGATGTAAGCGGAGCGAAAACCTTCATCAGAATAGCCATCAGCGCAAAAGCCGCCGCACCTTTGGATATAACGCTAAGATAACCGGTAACCGTCGTAGGCGCACCCTGATAAGTGTCTGCTGTCCAGAAATGGAAAGGCACGAGACTTATCTTGAAGCCCAAGCCACTGAAGAAGAACACCATACCCATGACAGACATGGTAAGATTCTGCTTGGCCGACAATACGGCAGCGACATCATCAAAATAAAGCGTACCGACCGCACCGTATATAAACGATATACCATACAACATTATACCACTTGAGAATGTCGCAGTAAGAATGAACTTGGCTGCTGCTTCGGCTGAGTTATGGCGATATTTATCCAATGCCACCAAACATGCCATCGGAACAGATGCCATTTCGAGTCCGAGGAAGAACATAAGGAAATGCCCTGCACTCATCATCATGTTCATACCGAGTAAGGTTGAAACCACCAGCATATAAAACTCGCCTTCCTTAAAGCTTGTGTCAGGACGGCTGAGCCACTTACGGCTTTGTATCAGCACGATAAGTGTACCGGCTGCAAGTATGGTCTTCATCACATTTACCGCAGCAGTAGTGACATACATTCCTCCGAAAACGGCAGTTGGTTCCTGTGGAACGGCCGAAACTATCACCTGAACGAGCATCAACAGACAAACCAGCGGATTGAACCATTTGCGCTCTCCCTTACGCGACGATGCGAAATCGGCGATAAAGACAATTATGAGGATAGCCATCAATGTGGCTTCCGGTATCATGTTTAAAAATTGACTGTAATTCATTGTTCTATAATTTTAAAGGAGTTAAAGAAGTTAAAGAAGTTACCGCTCGCTATGCTCGCTCAGAAGTTAAAGACAAATGCCCTGTTGATTCTCTAACCGACAAGGATATCGGCTTTAGATTCTATAACTTCTCTAAATTCTTTAAATTCCCCGATTATCATATTGCCGCTATAGCTGAAACGTTATTAATATGGTCGATTATTGGAATCAACGCATCGTCGATAACCTCGCTCGCCCAAAGAGGAGCAATACCAAGTCCTGCAACACAGAAAATGAGGCAGCATACCGCCACACGCTCATCCCACGTAGCGTCTGTAAGCGTTTCATAATGCGGGTCGGCAACCTTGCCATACAGGATTTTGCCGACAACACGCAGTATATAGACTGCCGTAACAACGATACTCGTACAAGCGATGATTGTAGCTGTGCGATGGAACACGTCGTTGTTTGCGAACGACCCAACAAAGATTGTCATCTCGGCTACAAAGCCTGAGAAGCCTGGCAATCCAAGGTTAGCAAGACCTGCTACCACATATCCGACACTGAGGAATGGCATAATCTTCATCAATCCGCCAAGCTGACGAACGTCACGTGTATGCGTACGGCCGTAAATCATACCGATAAGGGCGAAGAACAAGGCCGTCATCAATCCGTGTGAAAGCATCTGGAGGATTGCACCTGTGCAAGCCGTCTTCGTCATCATGAGCAAGGCGAAGAGTACAAGACCGCAGTGAGACACTGACGAATAAGCGTTGATGTACTTCAAGTCGGTCTGAACGCATGCAGACAAAGCTCCGTAAACAACTGATATTGTTGTCAGTATGAGGAATATCCATGCCAATTCATGAGCAGCCTCGGGCAAGAGGAACATTGCTATGCGGAAACATCCGTAGCCTCCAAGCTTCATAAGCACGCCTGCGTGAAGCATTGACACAGCCGTAGGCGCAGAAGCATGACCGTCAGGACTCCAAGTGTGGAACGGGAACAAGGCGCCAAGCACTCCAAAACCAATGAACACAAACGGGAAGAATACCTTTTGAAGTTCAACTGGAATGTTGTGCATCTGTGCAATTTCAAGCACATTCATTGTTGTTGCTCCGCTTCCGAAATAAATTCCGAGTATGCCGAGGATAAGCAGTGCCGAACCACCCATAAGCATAAGGGTAAGCTTCATGGCCGAATACTCCTTATGGCCGCTGCCCCATACACCGATAAGCAAGTACATAGGGATAAGGGCAACCTCGTAGAACATGAACATAGTGAACATGTCGGTTGTAATGAAGAAGCCATAGACACCAGTACTCAACAGTGTAAACCAGAGGAAATACTCCTTCGTCAACGGCTTAAGACGCCAAGAAGCGAATGTTCCGGTAAATACAATGATGCTTGACAAAAGCAACATTACAACAGAAATACCGTCAACGCCTACCGAATATGCGATATTCAAAGGCTTGAACCAAGGAATACTGTATGTGAACAGCATCTCGTCGGTGTTACCGCCGGCGCGCATCTGTATGAATGCGATGGTCAACCAAATTGACAGGGCCAACAGGCAAGAAGAGCCGGCCACCATCACACCGCGCACCTGATTGAGGCTCTTTGACAACCAAAGGCCAAGCAACATCAGTGCGGGAATTACTACAAATAAACTTAATATACTCATTTTACCGGTTTTCTTTTATAGACAAATACATAACAAGACTAACGCAATAGTTCCGGTCAGGAACCATACAGCATACTGACGAACGTCACCACTCTGCCATCCACGGATGCTCTCTCCACCCTCGTTGGCTCCCCATGCCATAAAATTCATGGCGCCGTCAACTACATGACGGTCAAACCAAGCCAAAGGACGGCTCACGCAGCGGAAAATAATCTTATGTGTGACAAACATCCATACCTCATCAAGATAGAAGCGACGGTAAGCAGCCCTATGCAGACGTGGGAACTTACGTGCCAACATATCTGCAACTGGAGTTTCTTCGCCCTTATACATATATGTGGCAAGAGCGATACCGCAAAGTGCAAGAATCGTACTTGAAGCGGCAACAGTCCAATTGGTATGAGTGCCGAAACCTATGCCGTTGGCCGAAACAAACTCGCCAAACTCAAACACGTGCAATGTTCCGAATATACCGACAAGCATTGTTATGGCAGACAAGACGATAAGAGGTATCGTCATCGTGGCCGGAGCTTCATGAGGCTGATGCGCACCTTCAGACTTGTGAGTCTCATAATAACTCTTGCCCCAGAAAATAGAATAGTAAAGGCGGAACATGTAGAATGCCGTCATCGCAGCAATGCCGCTCATTATAACTCCCATAACAGGAGAGAAGTTGTAACAAGCTACAAGTATCTCATCCTTTGAACAGAATCCGGAGAAGAACGGAATACCGGCAATGGCAAGACACGAGATAAGGAATGTCCAATGTGTAACAGGCATATACTTACGCAAACCGCCCATGTACATCTTTTCATTTGAATGAACAGCATGTATGATACAACCTGCACCGAGGAACAGACATGCCTTGAACATGGCGTGAGTAAAAAGATGATACATTCCGGCCATATAGCCAAGTCCGTTTACATCGGCATACTCTTCAGTCATTGCAACCTTACCAAGTTCTGCATCGGGCATGCAAACACCAAGCGCCACAAGCATGAAGCCAATCTGTGAGATAGTAGAGAACGCAAGCACACGCTTGATGTCACTCTGACAACATGCAACAGCAGCCGCATAGAATGCAGTAAATGCAGCTATGTATGCCACCCAGTGCAATGCCTCCGGCGCGAACTCAACAAACAGCGGGAACATGCTTGCT
The DNA here is from genome assembly GCA_939792625.1 of uncultured Prevotella sp. Classification (GTDB taxonomy): domain Bacteria; phylum Bacteroidota; class Bacteroidia; order Bacteroidales; family Bacteroidaceae; genus Prevotella. Next base: position 762 of record CALNFG010000015.1, on the reverse strand, counting down.
ACAAGATAAACACCTGCCACAACCATCGTAGCCGCATGAATAAGCGCACTGACAGGGGTCGGGCCTTCCATTGCGTCGGGCAACCAGATATGCAACGGGAACATCGCACTCTTACCTGCACCACCGATAAACATCAGGAACAGCGCAGTAGGCATAATCCATCCCGCCTGCTGAAGCGCTCCCATCTGAGCCGGGGCCATTGCAGTAAGGTCGTAATTGAATGTGCCTACATAAAAACTGTAAAACAGAATACCTATCAGGAAGAACAAGTCAGCAAAACGCGTAACGATAAACGCTTTCTTTGATGCGGCAACGGCAGCATGCAACGGATAATAAAATCCGATAAGCAGATATGAGCTGACACCCACAAGCTCCCAGAAGAGATACATCTGGAAGATATTTGTCGCAACAACAAGACCGAGCATAGACATGGTGAAAAGGCTCAGGAACGCATAGTAACGCTGGAAACCTTTCTCTCCATGCATATATCCGAAAGAATAAATATGCACCATAAAGCTGACCGTAGAAATAACGATAAGCATCATGGCAGAAATCGGAGTGATGCGGAATCCTATGTTAAACGTAAGAAGTTCTGAAAACTTCAACCATGTAATATCAAACACGGTAACAGTAGGATAAAGTCCGGTGGCCGCATCCCTACCCTGTACGAGGAAATACTCGAATGAAGTGTAATAGCACAATACTGTCACAATTGCCAACGAACACGTACCTATTACTCCGGCCGTTTTATGGGACATTTTC
>CALNFG010000014.1 GCA_939792625.1 uncultured Prevotella sp. | reverse complement strand
ATAAATTAAGAAGAACATTCAAGCAATAAAAAAAAATGATAATGCAAATAAAGAACACATTCACATAACACAAAGGCATAAACTTTAACGAGATATCCCATGTTCATATAGTATTATAAGAGGAACAAAAACACAAAAAATCAAGCCGAAGACAAAAGGTAAGCTTTAGCCTTGTCAAAGCTTACCTTTTAAACGCCAAAAGACGGTCTTTGACCATGCAAAAGACCGTCTTTTGAAAAAGTTTCGATAAACATCTGAATATCAATGATTTACAGCATGCAAAAGAATGTAACAAGAAATGGAACGCTAAAATCTACCATAAAACCATGAAATACCGACAATACAAGATAGCGCCGGCCGGAAACACGCATGATAATCGGCAGAGTGGTATCCATCGTAGTTGCTCCTCCGGCGGAAATCGGGGCAAGCCTGCCGAAATAACGGACAAGCAACGGTGCAAACAGCAGTGTAATAATTTCACGACAAACATTAGCAAGCAGGGCAACCGTGCCAAGCTCCGCTCCTTTATATTCAGTTATAAATATACTCGAAAGAGAATAATAGCCGAAACCTGAGCCTACGGCCAGACATGAAAACAAGCCATGATGAGGATAAAGCGAAGAAGCAGCAGACACTCCGGCAAGCGTGCCGATGATCGTGACAAACGGTAAAAGCATCAGGCGGGGATTAACCGAACGAATGCGTTTCAACACACTTGTGTCAGATCCGACACTGATACCGACACAAAACATCAGCGCACAAAGGGCGTAAAAACTGATACCCGAACCGGCAACAAGTCGGGCCGGAATGAGACTGCCGGCACCGACAAGAGTGCCAAGCACAAAAAATCCGACTATAATCAGACTACCTTTCATTATATAAACATACAAACGACCTGCATAAAGACATGACTAACAACGACGGCCACCTCTGCGCACACTTCTCAACACAAAAACATAAAGCAACCAGGAAAGTACCGCACTGCCACAAACTCCGGCCACGGCAAGTACAAAAGCCTCGACACCAAGACTGCCCAGACTGTTAATAACATCAGAATTGCCCCCGACCTCGACACCAAGCAAGAACAGCAAAAGCCATATAAGGACGGTAATAACACGCGGAACAAACACAAGGCGGCGATGGCGCAAAAGCAAACCTACACACAAGCCGACTATCATCACAGATATTACGGTAAACATACCTAATTTAATTATCTTACAGTAAACCTAAGACCTACATTTAAATTAAAGTTGAACGGCTTCTCCTTATATATATTAGTTATATTTGTGCCGTTATCAAAATAATATCCCACACCGGGCTCTGCATAAATACCTAATATGTCATTGAAATTATACTGTATGCCGGCTGATGCATTGACCGACCATTGAGGCCGTTTATCGCGCACGTCTATGTCGGCTGTATTTACGACCGTATTGCCAGACACGTATTCCGTATAAGAGCGCCCCGATACACAAAATTCGGCCATCGCACCTGCAGACACATAGACCTCAAGCATATCAGTATGCCATACATCATAATTCAAGCCAAGAGGCACACCGACATAATGCAACTTCTGCTCTGTGGAATAGCCTCCTTTATCATCACCGGAAGCTATGTCTGACGAATGATAAGAATAATTGAGACCTGTCTCTATGCCGAAACGCCCGGCAAGAGCAAACCGCACAGACATCCCCACCTTTACCGGCTGACGATGCTTCACCTTTATCTCATTGGCTTCGGCATCAGACGAATTGTCGTCTGTCATTGCCAACAAAGCCCTCACATCACTGCCAAAAACACAATCCTGGCGCACACCCAAGGGCATGTTCATCACGTCCTGACGGACGGAACTACCGCCAAAAGACGTCATGTCAGAGCCATAAACGGCAACGGCAACATCTTTATGACGGCCTGAAGGACTATTTAAGTTTGCCAAAATCTGCGCTTCCTCATCATGAAGCCCTGCCCTCTTGTCAGAAGAACGCCCGGCAAAATGTGAATTTCTCTCAACACTCCGAACTTCATCTGCCGAAACAGCCTCGGCTTTTACCTCTATCGTGTCAGTTGCGACATTTTCAGATTTTTCCTCCGTAACCGGAGCGGCGAATGTTTCAGGAACAACATCCGGCATGGCATTAACAACGGCACGGCGCACAGCATGTGCAAAACTTTGGTGTTTGTCCTTTGCTGCGGGAACTGAAGCAGGCGTCTTGACCGATGTAACAGCGGCAATACCTGAAGCGGCAACATTATCAGACACATTTGTATCTACACTGCCACGGCTGAGAAACAACCATCCCGCACCTCCCAAAACAGCTATGCAGGCGGCAACCACAGCCATACGCTTTGCCCACAACCGCACCATACGTGTACGACCCGGAACTGTATCAGCTTTGCCAACGGACACACCATGCTCAGGCAAAGCACTCTCTATACGGCTCCACAGGTCATCCGGCGGAGCAACCTTTTTATCTGAAAACCGTTTTCTTAAATCCTCAATCCATTGCTCTTCCATAACTTCAACCGTTTTTAGCAGACATAACACGAGAAGCAGATAAGGCAGACACGTCAACCTCATGCCGTACCGGCCCTTCTTTCTCTATTTTCTCCCTATACGCCTTTATACGTTTTACAAGCAAAGCCTTGGCCCGCGAGAACTGCGAAGCCGACGAACTTTCGCCAATATTCAGTATCTGTGCTATTTCCTTATGACTCTTTCCTCCAAAAACATATAAGTTAAACACCATGCGATAACCGGGCGGAAGCGACAGAATCATGTCGTTTACCACGGCATCGGGTATGCCCTCAACTTCCGGCTCTTCAGCCACATCTGGCAGTTCACCATCATATTCAATAAAATTATTGGATGTGCTTTTCTTCAAAAAACGTAAAGATTCGTTGACCGCAATCCTTATCATCCAAGCCTTCAAAGAGCCTTCGCCACGGAACTCAAACCTGTCAAGCGATGTGAAAATCCTGATGAAACACTCCTGCAATACATCTTTACGATCGTCTTCATCAACAATGTAACGGGCACACACAGCCGACAGATATTCCACATATCTGTCATAAAGAGCCTTCATCGCGCCATTATCTCTGCGTCCGATAAGCCTCAAAAGATCTGACTCCTTACACTTGCCGTAATCCTCCATCAGAACACAATAGAAAGGCCACACCAAGTCACACAGCGCGGCCTTCCCTTGAAACAAACTTATTTATTACATACCATCATTTACGATTTTCACTTTATTTGTGACGAATAAGCCGGTTTACCATCTGTAATGGCTGTCGTTCCGGTTGATTTCTTCGTACAGTAATCAAACTGTATTGACTTTTCGCCACTGAAAGACTTGTATTTCAATGTCAGCTTGACAGTCTTGCCATCAGTGTCAGGCAGGTTACTGAGCCTGAATGCCACTAAAGCGTCACCTGCAATGCCGTTGACATCTCCAAAAGCATTATGCTTAAACTCGACCTCATACGGATCGTCAGGGTTAACCCCGGTAAGAAGATTGACGTAATGAGCCACCCCATTGTCACCCCAAAGAGTGCGGAAACGCAACGTCAGATAACCGTCTTCGGCAATGTTCACCCAATCTTTTACTATCTCTATGGCGTCATCTCCATATTTCTCAACATCACCGTCTGCCGGATACGGTACGGCGTCTTTTGTAAGAATACTGTCAATCCAGCTTACTTCTACCGACTTAGTGTAATAATCATTAGTAGGTCTCACTTCACGATAACATACCAACGCCCTTACCTCCTTATCCCCGTAAGGAGAAGAAGCCATGTTTACCGGATAAAGGGTCGTGCTGTCATCAAGCTGCATGTAAAAACCGGCTCCTTCAATGGGTTTTACCGTAACCACAGCATCCGGCGTCGGCGGGTAATACCATACAAAGTCGTCACTATCGTCACACGAACTTATGGCAAAAACAGAGGCTATGGCTAATACCACTCCTGCAAATAATTTCATTGTTTTCATATAGCACAATCAGTTTTATTGTTCAACAATAAAATACCTCAGAAGCACAAAACCTTGCGTGAAGAATGTCTTTTTTAATCATTATTTACAAAAAACATGGAATCAACACCTCTAACCAACCTCAAAAAAATAAAAGAACGAGAGTTGACAGACATTAGCAAAACAACAGATACGATGCTTACACACAAAGCTATCAACTCTCGTTCTTTCTGTTCACATCCATGTAAACACGAAAAAAAACAAACCGTGACGCAGCACGGTTATTTCTTAAATTCAGAGATATCAATACTCTCAAGGTTGCCTGTAACCGGATTTAGGACGACACTCGTAAACATCTTCTTGCCGAACAAACCTTCGTCAAGCGCCTCAGTACGGCCGAACTGTGCCGCATAAAGTTCATAAGCGGCCCACTGCTCGTTACCCTTACTCAAAGTAACCTTTATCTTTCCTGGAATATTTACATACAGTCCGCCGTTGTCTTTAGCTTTCTTCTTGCTAAACAGATCTTCATGCACTAACGGCAATACACGTTTGTCCTCCACACTTATATAATAAGGGACACCACCCAAATCATCAACATCCGTCACACCCATCCATTTGGAGAAACGAAACAGCAATTGCTTGTCAACGGCCTTATCCGGAACAAAACTTATTACTGTTTCCATAGTGTCACGTTCTGTCACGCCTGAAAACAACTGCATAAGTGCATTCTCCTGTATGTCAAGATTTCTCAGCATAATCCGTAATTGCTCACCGTCTTTAGGCATAAAATCAGCCTCCCCCTTGCTGAGCATGCTTTTACTTTCACGTATGTCACATATCTCCAATGCACACAACTCTGCCATCTTTGCAATACTTCCGGCAGACAGCACATCTTCATTCATATAATCACGCGGGTCAGGCAAGGCCTGTTTAGGCGAAGGCTTGAAAGGTTTCGGAGTTTCTATTGTTCTCGGCTCTGCATTGACTGCAAGCAAAACTCCGTTATCATCAAGCCTTACAGACTGAATGTTATATTTCGAGTCGGCAGGTAAGACATAATATTTTGAAGTATCACGTTCCCCGACAGATGCGATATCAAAGTCTAAAATGCGATAAGTAACTTCAGGTGCAGTCTTAACATCTGACATTTTCATGTATTTCTCTGCATATATCGCAAAATCACCAGGAGTATAAGAAGACTTTTCTATTTTAATGGTAAAGCGCAGTTCCGTACGTGGAAGATAATAACCTGTCCCATCTGCCATACCTTTGCCTTTATCAGCAAAAACAGTCTGCACACCTGCTAAAAACAACAAAAAAGCTACAGCCAGATTCTTCATGTTAAAATACATCTTATCTATGTTTATAATAAAGACTGAAACAAAAATCATTTACAACCCAAACGTCTGAACGCCTGAGGCAAAAATCTTATAATATCACCTGCAACCATACACTCCATACAAAGTTTTTCTGCAGCCAAATCACCGGCCAGACCATGAAGATACATTCCTATCATGCAGGCATCCGCCTGATTATAGCCTCGCGCCAGAAGACCGGTTATTATTCCGGTCAACACATCGCCGCTGCCTGCAGTTGCCATACCAGCATTGCCGGTAGGATTAAACCATACCTTACCGTCAGGCATACACAAGGCAGAATAATGCCCTTTCAGAATTATATATGCGTGCAAATGTTCTGCCATATCACAGGCATTGCTGATACATTCATAAGAATCGCTGAAATGATTTCCTGCCAAACGCTCAAATTCTTTCGGATGCGGGGTCAGTACAAGACCTTTCGGCAATTGTTGCAACCATGCACGGTGACTTGCTAAAATATTAAGTCCGTCTGCATCTATGACTATCGGCACTTGCGTTCTACGTATCTGGGTTATTAAAGCTATTGCCGAAGTCTCATTTTGCCCCAGTCCTGGACCTATGCCCAAAGCGTCATAACCAGACGTGTCAATAGCTTCTGAAAATATCATTTCATCATCATCAAGACACATCACGGCTTCCGGTACAGATATCTGCATGATTGTATTATTACGACGCGGCGTACATACGGCGACCTTACCCACACCGCTACGCAGACATGCCTTTGTTGCCAACACTGCCGCACCCGCCATTCCATATTTTCCGGCTATAATCATGGCATTCCCCATGTCGCCTTTATGTGCATAATCATTCCGGGCCAAAAGCCTTGAACGCAGATAGCTTTCCTCAATCACGCCATAACGTGAACGTATCTCCTCCATGCCCTTTTTGCTCAACTGTATATCAAGAATCTGCAAACGGCCTATATATTCCTGATTTTCAGCAAAGAAAAAAGACAACTTTTTCTGCTGTAATGTAAGGGTTACATCTGCCTTAATTATGTTAGCCCTCACATTATAAGTATTGTCTTCGGTCATCAGTCCTGACGGGACATCAATGCTTACCACTGTAGCCGCAGACTGATTGATATATTTTACCAACGATGCGAAACCTCCGGAAAGAGGCTTGTTCAATCCCGAGCCAAACAGCCCGTCAACGACAAGTGTCCCGGCCTCAAGTACAGGAGGGTCAAACTCATTCGTGACTTCTATAAAACTCTTGACTGTTTTCTCTTCGATAAGCCGCTGCCTGTTAACATTACAATCTTCAGACAAACTTTCATTTATGTTAAACAAGTAAACGGAAACAGAATATCCACGGTCAGCAAGCAGTCTTGCCACAGCCAAAGCATCGCCACCGTTATTACCCGGACCGGCGAACACAACAACCGGCACATTTTTACTCCACGTGTCAATTATGGCACGTGTAATGGCTTTTGCAGCACGCTCCATCAGGTCTATTGACTTGACCGGCTCGTGTTCTATCGTGTATTTGTCAAGCTCATGAATCTGAGCGCCTGTTAATATCTTCATCACTGCAAAAATACAAAAATAATGACAATCACTTGTCAAGTTAAGCATATTTTTAGTAATTTTGTGCCAAAATATAAAGAATGCATTATGTCAACAGTAAAAATCCACGACAAAACATTCAAGATTTCTTACCCTGAAAAAGAGATTATCAAATGTGTAAAGGCCGTTGCCGACCGCATAAACAGAGACATGGCAGACAAGAATCCTTTGTTTCTTGCTGTACTCAACGGCTCATTCATATTTGCTGCCGACCTTTTAAGGATGATTACCATTCCGTGTGAAGTTTCCTTTGTCAAACTCGCTTCTTATCAAGGAACAATGTCTACGGGAAAGATTAAAGAAGTTATAGGCATAAACGAAGATATCTCCGGAAGAAACATAATCATCGTGGAAGACATTGTGGAGTCAGGACTTACAATGAAACGCATGCTCGAAACTCTTGGCACACGTAATCCTGCGTCAATACACATCTGCACCTTGCTGCTGAAACCCGAAAAACTTACAGTTGACCTCAACATTGAATATGCCGCAATGGAGATTCCGAACGACTTTATTGTCGGCTATGGTCTTGACTATAACCAGCAAGGACGTAATCTGCGCGATATTTATACTCTGGTTGAAGAGTAATGACACTTATATTTTCTATAATAAAAAGATGAAGAATATTGTTATTTTCGGCGCGCCCGGTTCAGGCAAGGGCACGCAAAGCGACTTGATGATTAAAAAATACGGCTTCGGACATATTTCTACCGGAGACGTGCTTCGTAACGAAATCAAAAACGAAACAGAACTCGGAAAAACGGCCCGACAATATATTGACAAAGGCCAACTTATACCCGACGAACTGATGATAAACATTCTCGCGAACGTTTACGACAGTTTCGGCAAAGAACATAAGGGAATCATTTTCGACGGGTTTCCCCGTACGATACCTCAGGCTGAAGCATTGAAAACAATGCTCAATGAGCGTGGACACAAGATTGCAGCCATGATAGAACTTGACGTACCGGAAAGCGAACTGATGACACGCCTGATCAAACGCGGAGAGGAGAGCGGACGTTCAGACGACAACGAAGAGACTATCAAAAAAAGGCTTGATGTTTACCACAACCAAACAGCCCCACTGATTGAATGGTATAAGAAGGAAAACCTTCATCACCATATCAACGGTTTGGGAGAACTTGACCGTATTTTTTCAGATATTTGCAACGTCATTGACAGTCTGTAAATAAACATACACGAATTAAGAGTTAAGGATAAGCATTTTACTTGTATTCCGACTTTACGTCTGAAAAGACCTTAATTCTTAATTCCAAATAACACTTAACACTCCAAATTCTTAACTCCTTAATCCTCATGCCCGAATCCAATTTTGTTGACTATGTTAAGATTTACTGCCGCTCGGGTAAGGGCGGCAGAGGTTCGATGCACCTGCGCCACGCCAAATACCAGCCCAACGGAGGCCCCGACGGAGGCGACGGAGGCAAGGGCGGCAGTGTATACCTGCGCGGCAACCACAATTACTGGACTCTGCTGCACCTAAAATACCAACGCCACGTATTCGCCGAACATGGCGGCAACGGAGGTAAGGACAAATGCCACGGTACCGACGGCAAAGACGTCTACATAGACGTTCCGTGCGGCACAGTGGTGTACAACGCAGAAACAGGAAAATACGTATGCGACGTGACGTATGACGGACAAACGGTTTTGCTGCTGAAAGGCGGCCGTGGCGGACTGGGAAACTTCCAGTTCCGCACCGCTACTAACCAGGCGCCGCGCTTCGCACAACCCGGCGAGCCAATGGAAGAAATGACAATCATCCTCGAACTTAAACTTCTCGCCGACGTGGGACTTGTCGGATTTCCAAACGCAGGTAAGAGCACGCTGCTCTCATCACTGTCGAGCGCACGCCCGAAGATTGCAAATTACCCGTTCACCACACTTGAGCCTTCGCTTGGCATTGTCAGTTACCACGACCGTCAGTCGTTCGTCATGGCCGACATTCCCGGCATTATCGAGGGTGCAAGCGAGGGCCGTGGCCTCGGCCTGCGCTTCTTGCGCCACATAGAGCGCAACTCGCTGCTGCTGTTCATGGTACCAGGAGATACCGATGACATAAAAAAGGAATATGAAGTATTACTCAACGAGCTGAGAAACTTTAATCCTGAAATGCTTGACAAGCATCGTGTGCTTGCCGTAACAAAATGCGATCTGCTCGACGACGAACTGATCGAAATGCTTAAAGAGACGCTGCCCGGAGACATTCCGACAGTATTCATTTCAGCCGTAACCGGTCAAGGCCTCAACGAACTGAAAGACATATTGTGGCAGGAACTTAACAGTGAAAGCAACAAGCTGAAAGAAATTACGGCAGAAGACACACTCGTTCACCGCGACAAAGACTTAGGCACACTGCCTGAGGAACTTCGCGTAGAGGGCGAAGACGAAATCGAGTTTATCGATGAAGATGAAATCGAAGACATGGACGACATCGAGTATTACGACCCCGAAGACAAAGAATAACACTTAAACGGATGTGCCGAAAAAGCCGGACACATCCGTTTTTTATAAACATTTCAAAAATGACGACAGGCATCATAACTCTCAAACACTATCAATTATCACCTGACGTAACGGCATTCAGCACCACACGTCACGGCGGATACGGCCGCGGAGCTTACGGCGGTTTCAACATCAACCGCTATTGCGGTGACGACGAGACTTGCATCGAAAAGAATCTTGAGGCCCTGAGCCGGCAGATAAACACAGACAAGACAAACATCATAATGCCACACCAGTCACACGGCACGGAAATAAGACAGATAGCAACCGACTTTCTTACTCTGCCGGAACAGGTGAAAGCAATGATTCTTGAAAACGTGGACGCACTCATGACCGATGTGAGAAACATCTGCATCGGAGTGTCAACGGCAGACTGCATACCTATTCTTATTTACGACCGGGAACATCATTCTGCGGCGGCGATACACGCAGGATGGAGAGGCACGGCCAAACGCATAACACAAAAAGCGGTAGAACACATGCGCTTAACCTACGGCTCACGCCCCGAAGCGCTGCAGGCCGTCATCGGACCCGGCATATCGCTCGACGCATTTGAAGTGGGCGATGAAGTGTATGACGAGTTTGCAGCTGCCGGATTTGACATGGCAGCAATCAGCCGGCGCCAAAACAAGTGGCACATCGACCTGCCGGAATGTAACCGCATGCAACTCACGGCCTCAGGCCTGCAGGAAAACAGAATCACAATGACCGGAATCTGCACGTACAACAACGCCGGCGACTATTTCTCGGCACGCCGCCTCGGAACATCATCAGGCAGAATATTCACCGGCATAATGCTGAAATAGCTTCAGCCACTGCCGTGCCGTGTCAATATCACGCATATTTACTTATGAGTGTCTCGGCCTGATACGCTTCAGCAACACCGAGACATTGCTCTGAATACTGCGATTAAGAATTACCAGCACTACGGCGGCAAGAATAAGTGCTATGCCCACGGCCTCGCTCAAAGTGAACAGTTCGCCGAAAACCAAAGCCCCGATGCAGACAGCCGTCACCGGCTCCAATGCTCCGAGTATCGACGTGAGCGTGCCGCCGATGTTGCGCACGGCCAGCAGCAACGTGATGTTGGATATCACCGTAGGGGCCACCGCAAGAAGAACAACGTTGACAACCGACATGACACCTGACAAAGGCTGCAGGCCGTCGCCTGCGGCATTTTTCATGCCGAACACCAAAGTAGTAAAAACAAAGACATAAAACGCCAGTTTGCGGCTGTGCATGTCTCTGACACGCGACTTGTTGACGGCTATGATATAGCCGGCATAACCTACGGCCGAGAACAGCACTATGACAACTCCTGCAGGGTCAAGCTTCAGCTCTGTGCCCTGCAGTGACAACCGGGCTACACCGCAAATAGCAAGAACAACAGCCGTCCAAGTTACCCACGAGGCCTTCTCGCGGAACAGCAGGAGCATGAACAACGTGACAAACACGGGATAAGTAAAATGAAGTGTAGTGGCAACACCGGCTCCCATGGATTCATATCCGTAAAGAAGAAACATCGACGAGGCTGTATAAAACAGCGCAAGCACTACTATCACAGGCAGATCACGCATGCTTATGCGGAACGACTCCTTCTTGACGACCATCATCAGCCCCAAAGCCAGCGTTGCTGTTAGAAAACGGTAAAACAATATAGAGTCTGACGCCATGCCCTCACGCATCAGCGGAAGAGTGAACAGCGGAATCAGTCCGAACGTGACCGAAGTTGCAACGCCATACAGAAAGCCTTTTACCTTTGCATTCATACAAAACATTTTTATGAATGCAAAGGTACAAAATAAAACGATGCGGAAGCTTATATTTCTGACTTTGAATCTCTGAAAGCACACAGACGACAATCATTTACGCCCGCTGCCGGTCTCCTTTCCTTCAGTCTTGCGCTGCATCGGCATGGCCGTATAGCCCAGTTTGCCTATAGCTTTCTTCAGAGTTTCCGGCGATGTCTTATCCTCACGATACTCTATCGTGACTGTCTTTTCCGGCAGATTGACATCAAGTCCGGTAACCCCTTTTTCGAAAGAAAGATTTTCTTCGATGCGCTTCTGGCATTTCTCACATGTCATCGACACCAGAAACGTAACCTTACTTTTATCTTTCTTTCCGTCTTCTCCGCTTTTTGCCGATACCGGTACAAATACCGTCAGCATAAACATGCCCATTATGGCCAAAACTTTTGCTTTCATCCGTCTTGTTATTTTTTAGTTAAAGAAAATTCATCGTTCAACTGCCTTTCGGAATATTAAATCGTATTCCGGCATACAGCTTGTATCCCATTGTAGGGCCCCACACCATTGTTGCGTCAAAATCAGGGCCGTAAGGGTTGCCGGCAGATATTACGGGGTTGTCCTGCTTATAGTTGGTCAGGTTTTCCCCGCCTGCGTATATGCTCCACCGGCGGAAGCGCCGGGTTATCTGTACGCCGAGCTGGGTGTAGGCCGGAAACGACGCTGACCACAAGGGATTTCCGGCATCGGGTGACGGCATGCGGCCTCCGCCGTTGAACTGCACGGTAAGGTCAAACTGCCACTTCTTCAGACGGGTTTCATACGATGCCGTAAGCAGTCCCTTGTAGCGGCTCGTCAGCGGCTTGCGCATGGTACGCCCGTCGTAAGTACACTTCACGTCCATCCAGCGATAGGCGCCGAGCAGGGTGAAACCTCTGAACAGTTCGTAACCGGCATCTATCTGGAACACGTTTGATGTTGAACGGCCGTCAAGATTGTAGAAGTACACCGAGTGGGCATCACGGTCCATATCGGCAACCACCTGATTGATGAAGTCAGTGTAATACCACTCTGCGTTAACCGTGACATCACGTCCGCCGGCAGGTATGTAGAACGACGCACTCAGACCGTAGTTCCACGCACTTTCCTGTCTGAGGTCTCGGGCTATGTGGAGCGTGCGGCTGCTCGCCAGCAGATAGTTGTTCTCAGGCAGCACGAACGTGGTGCGGTAACCCTTGCCCGCCGACGCACGCAAGTCGAGCCAGGGCACAGGTGCGTACTTTATGTGCAGACGCGGAGTGGCAAACCAGCGATGCAGCGAACTGTAATCGCCGCGCAGTCCGGCCATGACGGTGAGCTGCTCCGCGGGCGTCCACGTATATTCGGCATACGCTCCGCCCACGGTCTCGTCAGCATCGCGCCACCATGAGGCAACGCTTTCGATCACATTGCCCCGCTGTGCGAACTTGTCATAATTAAAATTCATGCCGGCAGCAAGCTTGTGTCTGCGTCCGAACTCGCTCTCGTACATCAGCGAGGCATAAATGCCCGTCTCATATACGTTGTACCGTCCGGAGGCATAGGCCGACTGCTGGTCGTGGTAAGAGCCTGCCACTATCAGGGCCACGCTCTCGTTGCGGTCAGCGTCAAGTATGAATCCGTTCTTGGAGAACAGCTCCACACGGTCGGTGTTATTGCTTATCGTGTAAGGCATCTGCATCTCGTCGCCACGCAAGGTGTGAGCCGTCTGACCGCTGTTGCGGCGGTCGTGTACATACTTGATGCCGCTCTGCGACACAAACCGTGACGTCTGATAATGCCAGCGGTTCATCGCGCTGAACGACTGCATGCGCGGCATGTCGAGAAAGGTGTCGCCGTTTTTGTCGTGCGACCTTTCTTCGTTGTAATAATTAAGGAACAAAGCGGACGACAGGCTTTCGTTAATCTCAACGGCACCCACGGCGTTGGCCTCATAACGGCCTGAGCTGCTGCCGAAGACATTGACAAACAGAGGATCGGCTATCTTGGGCTTCTTATACTCAACGTTAATCTGCCCGGTAACCGACTCGTAACCGTTCTTGACCGATGCCGCTCCCTTTGACACCTGTATGCTCTGCATCCACGGTCCAGGCACGTAGTCGAGTCCGTAAGCCGACGCCGCCCCGCGCAGATTGGGAAAGTTCTCAGTAAGCATCTGCACATAAGTACCGGCCAGCCCGAGCAGCTGTATCTGCTTGGCTCCGGTCACTGCGTCGCTGTAAGCAACATCGACCGAAGGGTTGGTCTCAAAACTTTCCGACAGGTTGCAGCACGCGGCGCGGGTCAGCGCATGCGACGTTACGCTCTCCACGTTGATTATGTTCGTCCTGTTCTTCATCATGCCCGTTCCGCCCGTGGTGACCACAATCTCGCTCAGTTCGGTCGACGGTGTCATCACCATTACCTGTACGTCGGTGGGGCGCTCCATGTCATACGTCAGAGTTTCAAATCCCACATAACTGGCCGACAGGCGCGTCACGCCCTGCGGGACACCTATTTCAAAATATCCTTCGGCATCGGTCACTGCGGCATTGCCTCCGTCATCGCGCACGTTCACACCGGGCAGCGGCGTGCCGTCTTTGTCGAGTACATAGCCCTTCACCAGAATATCATCCGGCGGAGCGGCCTGCACTGCCATTGTACAGGCAAGCGCAAGCATAAGTATGAAAAAATTCCTTATCATGTCGTTGTCTGTTGTTTACGGGGACAAAGATAAGCATAAAAGCGGCACAGAATGTTATGTAATTATGGATAAAATTTATGACTTAAAGACAGTCTCTAACTCACGCCTGTGCAAAAGACCGCCTTCGGGCATGCAAAAGCTTATCTTCAGGCTCCTAAAAGCTTACCTTTAGGCTGGCAAAAGACGGTCTTTTACAAGCCTAAAGGTAAACTTCTGATTATCAAACGGTTACAAGCATCATAAAAACAGGCTGCTTTACTCGCGGGGTGAAGCCCCGGCAACGGCACGCAGGCATGCAGACACAGACGGAAAAACGAGTGAAAAAATAAGTGTAGTTTCCTTCCTTTTTGTTTTGATAATTGCATGTTTTGCACTATCTTTACAGCATGCTATTCAACAAAGATATGATAAAAAGTTTCCTTATGATGCTCTGTATGTTCACCACACTGACCGTACAGGCACAAAGCGCAGACGAACGCATAGGCATCCTGATGAACGAGAGCCGTTGGTTTGAGCTGGAACGCGAACTAAAAAACACACCTGCCGATTCGGTCAATCCATTCCTCCACAAAATGGCCGCAGCAATAACACATCATTACTTTAACCGTCCGGACTCAGCGTGCATCGTGTTGGGCGACCTGCTGAATAATCATCAAAAGGAATTAGGAGACAACACGTTTAGCATGGCCATGCTGATGGGGATGAACCTTGCGCGTACCGGCCGGTACACCGAAGCCGCAGACTTGATACAAAATCTTTACGACCAACTGAAAACTCAAGGCGCAGACAGCACACAGACAGACGGCCTGCTAATACTTGTACGGCAATACCGTGCTTTCGCCGACAACGCCCCAGTCTGCCGGCCACTGCATCCGGCAGGTACTTACCGCATACCGATGAGAACGCACAATGCGATGCACGAGGCAAGAAACATGACCGACAACGGACATTTCATCACGATGGACGGACACATCAACGGCAGTGAAAGCTCTTTGGTGTTCGATACAGGCGCAGGTGTCAACATCATCTCCTCCAATCAGGCACGTGACTACGGTCTGCGCCTGCTGGATGCCGTTACCCCGATGTCAGGCATCGGCACACAGCAGGGACGTTATGCAATGGCTGATACATTACGCATCGGCGATATGGCTTGGGCCAACGTTCCTTTCCTTATCGTCGACATTCAGACAGGCAATCAGGAAGCCGACAGTATCGGGACGCTGCTCCCGCCGGTCATAGGCCTGCCTGTCATGCTTTGTATGGAGAAAGTGCTGCTGGATTTTGAGCATCGTCAATTCGTCATTCCGGCCGGGGCACCCCACAGTATGCCAGGAGGAAGCAACCTGTTGCGGACTGACAACGAAGGCCTGCGCATCGAATCCGCAGACGAAAACGGACAGCCTGTTTATTTTCACTTTGACACAGACGGTTATGATACCACGCTCTCGCCATGTTGGTACAATCGTCACAAAGACGAAGTGCAGGCTGCGGGCACAGCCGATTCACTGAGTGTGGCCGGAGTAGGCGGAGTCAACATTACCCGCAGTTACCGCTTACCGCATAAGCAGTTCCGCATAGGAAACGGGACAGCCGTACTTGACTCCGTGATGGTTGACACCGGAATTGACTTGCATACCGGAGATTTGAAAAAGGCTCATTACCTTACAGATGAACCAGACGGGACTCTCGGATTGAGTACTCTGGAACATTTCAGATCGGTAATACTTGATTTCAAAGAAATGTACATTGACGCAATTCCATATTAAGAAACAAAGAAAGATTATATATCTATTTTTTACTGTAAAACAAACAACTACTATGAGAAAGAATTTTGGAGCAAAACCGTGGACATATCCACAACCGGTGTTCATCATCGGGACATACGACGAGCAGGGCAAGCCCGACGCAATGAACGCCGCATGGGGCGGTATTGACTATGACGACCGCATCAACCTCTGTCTCAGCGCAGGACACAAGACAGTGAAAAACCTGCTGGCAACAAAAGCGTTTACCGTGAGCATGGGCACGGCGGACAAAATGGTAGAGTGTGACTACGTGGGAATAGTATCGGGCAACAATGTTGCCGACAAACTTGAAAAGGCCGGACTGCACACCGTAAAGGCCGAATTTGTAAACGCACCGCTAATAGTGGAGCTGCCAATGGCCGTTGAATGTGAACTCGTGTCGTATGACGCCGAGACATGCCACCTCGTAGGACGCATAATAAACGTGTCGGCAGACGAAAGCATACTCGACGAGAAAGGAAAGATTGACCCGGCAAAGCTGCGCCCGATAGTGTTCGACCCCGTACACAACGACTATCTCGAAATAGGCGGAAAAGTGGGCAACGCCTTCAAGGACGGCCTGCAACTGAAGTGACGCAAACAGGTCAACTCCGAAAAACATCATACAACTTATTAACTTTTCAAGGCGGATATTTCCGTCTGACGCTTAAAAATGTTACCTTTGCATACTTCCAAACGGCACGGCGGGACATGATACGGTCATTGTTATTCCCCCCACCCCGCCTTGCCGTAACTGCGACAACAGCTGATGTAAAGGCCGTATGCCTTACTTTCAATGGAAAACATTTTGCACTTATCAAAAACTTAATAAAAAATGAAACCTACATTATTATTACTCGCAGCCGGCATGGGCAGCCGTTACGGCGGTCTGAAACAGCTCGACGGACTGGGTCCCAACGGTGAGACCATCATGGACTATTCAATCTATGACGCAGTAAAAGCCGGATTCGGCAAAATCGTGTTCGTAATCCGCAAAGACTTTGAACAGGACTTCAAGGAAAAGATACTCAGCAAATACGAAGGACACGTGCCTGCCGAACTGTGCTTCCAAAGCCTCGACGCTCTGCCCGAAGGATTCACATGTCCGGAAGGCCGCGTAAAGCCATGGGGCACCAACCACGCCGTGCTGATGGCCAAAGACATCATCCGCGAGCCGTTCTGCGTAATCAACTGCGACGACTTTTACAACCGCGACGCCTTCATGGTAATAGGCAAATTCCTGGCTGATTTACCGGAGGGAAGCACAGGAAAGTACGCCATGGTGGGCTTCCGCGTAGGCAACACTCTGTCAGACAACGGCACAGTGGCGCGCGGCATCTGCTCGAAAGACGCCGACGAGCATCTCACCACCGTCGTGGAGCGCACTGAGATAATGCGCGTTGACGGCAAGGTTTGTTACAAGGACGAAAACGGACAGTGGGTGGCCGTAGAAGACAACACACCCGTGTCAATGAACATGTGGGGCTTCACGCCCGACTACTTCACATACAGTGAGGAGTACTTCAAACAGTTTCTGTCCGACCCGGCCAACATGACAAATCCCAAGGCCGAATTTTTCATTCCACTGATGGTCAACAAGCTAATCAACGACGGTACGGCCACAGTGACAGTTCTTGACACCACGAGCAAATGGTTCGGCGTGACTTACGCCGCCGACCGCCAAAGTGTGGTGGACAAGATACAGAACCTGATTAACGAAGGGGTATATCCCGAAAAACTTTTCTAAGCCTACCGGCAATACACACACAACAAAGACACAGACCCCGGACGACAGACAAAAGTCCGCCGTCCGAGGCTGTGTATGTTGTAAGCCGGCCGAAACCTGCGAATCAAAAAAATGAACATAGACCTACTCAACGATACGGAGCTGGAACAGCTCCGCAACCTTATAAACTCATCTGACAAAATAGCGCTTTGCTGCCATCGCAGTCCTGACGGCGACGCCATTGGCTCGATGCTCGGCTGGGCGGAATATCTGTACGAATGTGGTAAGGTGCCGGTAATGATTATACCGGATGCCTACCCTGACTTTCTGCAATGGATGCCGGGCACGGAACGCATTCTGAGGTACGACAAGCACAAAAACTTTGCCGACGAGATATTCGCCGGCACACAACTGCTGTTCTGCCTTGACTTCAACACGGCATCGCGCACCGACGGCATGGCCGAGGCGATAACGGCATCGCCGGCAAAGAAAGTAATGATAGACCATCATCTCAATCCGGACATGGACACCGTGATGTGCATATCACGTCCCGAAGCATGCAGCACATGCGAACTGGTGTTCAGGCTGATATGGCAGCTGGGAGGATTCGACAACGTTACAAGAAAGTGCGCCATACCGCTGTATTGCGGCATGATGACGGACACGGGCGGATTCACATATAACTCTTCACGCCCCGAAATATTTTTCATAATATGCCAACTGCTTACCAAACGCATCAATAAAGACAAGATTTACCGTAACGTTTACAATAATTACAGCGAGCATCGCATGAGGCTGACCGGCTACGTTCTTTACAAAAAAATGGTCATAATGGCAGAACATAAAGCTTGTTACTTCATTCTTACACGTGATGATCTGAAAAACTTCCACTATATAAAAGGTGACGCCGAGGGACTTGTAAACATGCCTTTGCAGATAAAAGGCACCAAACTGAGCATATCGCTGAGGCAAGACACAGAGAAAGACAACCTAGTATGGGTGAGCCTGCGCTCGGTTGACGACTTTCCGTGCAACCGCATGGCCGAACTGTACTTCAACGGCGGCGGCCATCTGAATGCTTCAGGCGGCAGACTGGAATGTTCTGTCGAAGAAGCCGAAGCCACAGTCAGAAAGGCCATAGAAGAATTTTGCAAGTAACGCATCACGGCATACCCAAGAATACGTTTATTCAACTAAAAATAAATGTTTTAAGTGAATACACATACATAAAGATTTGATTTTATCTATCTTTACGGTATGTGTATTCAAATTATCTTAAACACAAGACTTATACAAAAGTAATATTAATTTCAATAAAAAGCATCAGAACTTAATATAATAGATAACATAAACAATAGTAATAAATAATATACCGATTGTAAAATTTTATAAAAACATTTAACTGAATTTGGAATGGAATTAGATAAAGCATTCTTCTTAAAATGGTATGGTCCATTCAGTTCTCAAAAAGAATTAGAAGATTGGGAACGCAAACAAAAATATAATTATCATCTTTATTTGCTTCAGGGTATGAAAAAATATGCAAAAAGCAAAACTTTATACTATTGTGGTATGACTATTCGGACTGCTTATAAAAGATTTCAGGATGCCGGACATCATATAGAAGAGATCCAAGACAGAGACCATACCATTTATGTCGCACGCTTTTCAAATGTGAAAACAATTGCAGATAAGGATATACGCCTTGTTGAAAAACTGATAACAAGTTATTTAGCATGGGCTATAAGTACAGATAAAATGTTGAATAAAACTAATTTTTATGCCCCTAACTGCCTTTCAGATATATGTGTTACAAACAGATGGTATAATTGGAAAAACAGTAAAGAGTATCAACGAACTCCGATTAATTCCCCAGCACATATCGTACCAGATGTATTAGTATATAGATACGATAAACAAAACAACGAATATAAATTAGTTGTTGCGCCACGATTAAAATTAATTTGGTAACGATATAAACTAATGAATAAAATATGAAATATGCAGAAAGGAAGAATATATAAATACGATGATGAATTTAAAGCAAAAGCAAGAAAGCATCAGTTTGATTTTAGAGACAATACATTACACATAAGCTACGAAGAAAATAATCCACAAGTAATTCTTCCCCCTGAAGCTGCAAGGCAAGGTTTGATTTTTTGTCACACTTACAGAAAATACATACATGATAAAATCGGACTATTTACATCTTCGGCATTATTTTCCAATATGCTGCGTAGTGAACATATACCTTACAACATTTTTACTCCTATGGAAACAGATTTGACAAACACGACAAATCTGTTTAATGAAATTATTGGAGGAAATATATCTCGTATAACTGGCATATTTATTGAATTTGCAGGTTATCACGATAAATCTGTTTATCTAAACGATCGTACAGCGTTTGACGCATTCATTGAATATAAATCAAGCGACGGACAAAATAACGGAATAGGAATAGAGGTAAAATATACAGAAAACAGCTATCCTTTAGGAATTAAGGAAAGAAAAGACATTGAAAATCCAAACGGATTATACCAGTTTGTAACCAAGAAATGTGGATACTACAATAATGATATGGACATAACCATGTTCTTGCAGGCCAACCACCTTAGACAAATTTGGCGAAATCATATCTTAGGCTTTGCTATGATTTTACACGGAGATATTAATCATTTTCATCACATTCATTTATATCCACGACAAAACAAGCACTTCCATGATTATGCATTACCCGAATATGAAAGTTTATTATCAAATAAAGGGAAAGATAGTTTCATTGAACTTACATACGAAAAATTCTTCAAGCTATTGACAAAAAACTTCACTTCAACCAAGCAAAAAGAATGGACTAATTACCTTTACAAAAGGTATTTAGACTTATAATCAGTACACATTTTGAATCATTGATATAATATATTTAACGACAATAAAAACAATCTGACAAGAAGATTTATTTTTCCTAATGCCGCTTTTCAAATAAATCTCCTTGTCAGATAAAATATCAATACGCCTCGCCGGCTATGTCTTCTTTTGTTATCTTCTTACGGTCCATCAGACGCCATACATAAACTATATAGGCGAGAACAAAAGGAATGATAAGCGACACCACGGACATCACACCCAACGTAAACTCACTGCTGCAACTGTTGGTTATCGTAAGACTGCTCTGCAGGTCGGCAGTTGAAGGATAATAAGCCGTATTGTTCCAACCGGCACAAAGCAACAAGCTGAGTACCACAAGCACTGTTCCTATGCCTGCGGGCCAGATGCCGCGAAGATATGATGACTTAAAAATGGGAGTCACCGAGCCGTAAAGGAACAGCACGACGCCGACCAAAAGCATTACAGCCAGAGGCCATACTTCAACAAAATTGTAAAAATACTTGTATTCTTCAAGATAAATATTGCCGCTCTGAGGCTCTACGGCATAACCGTCCTGCAAAAGAATGTGCCCCAAAGACACAAGGAAGAACACAAGGAACGGCACAAGATTGCCTACCAGACGCACAGATGCGCGTGAACGTATGTTCTCGTTATCTACGTTATTTAGGACATAAAGTATACCAAGTATCCGTGCAAGAAAAAACACGGCGAGACCGAATATAAGATTCCAACCGTTCAGCAAGGCGTCAAGACCGTGGCTGCCATTGGCCCACTTGCTTATTATCGGGCTGGCACCGTCGAATATGCTTGACTTGTCTACTATGAAATTGGCTCCGTTGAAAAAAGTTGCAACGGCCACGCCCAAAAGCAGAGGTCCCAAAATACCGTTGATAATAAGAAACCACTGAAAAGTACGCGCACCGAGAAAGTTACCAAGTTTGTTCTGAAACTCATAGCTGACCGCCTGCAACACGAACGTGAAAAGTATTATCATCCACAACCAGTAGGCCCCACCAAAACTTGTGCTGTAAAACAACGGGAACGAAGCGAAAAACGCTCCGCCGAATGTTACAAGCGTAGTAAATGTGAGTTCCCACTTACGGCCGGTCGAATTGATTATCATGCGGCGTTCATCAGCATTCCCGCTGAGAGAGTTTAACACAGAATTGGCTCCCTGCACAAACATCATGAAAACCAACAATGCTCCCAACAGGGAAACGAGGAACCACCAATATTGCTGCAAAAATTCGTATGTCATAACAGTTTCTTTTTATGGTTATATAAATGGCAAGTTCCGTTAAAACAGCTTGCCTGTTATCAATCTCAACTTTCTGAATATTCAGGTCCTTTCCTTATGGCCTTGCACATTATACTGATTTCAACAGCCAGCAACAACGTGAACAATGCCAGGAAAATAAAGAACGTAAGTATGACAGAGCCTGCACCAACATCAGAAACGGCCGCCCACGTAGGCAACATGTCCTGTATAGTCCAGGGCTGACGGCCGAACTCGGCCACCACCCATCCGGCTTCGCTGGCGATATAACCCAGCGGCAACAACGCCATACCTGCAATATGCAGCCATCTCATGCCTGTTATGTCTTTCTTGAATGAAAGGAATGTTGCAACTACAAAAAATAACAGGAACAGCATGCCCAAACCAACCATGACACGGAAGGCCCAGAAACATACCGGAATATATGGCACGGTCTGCTCGGCATTGTCAATATATCCATAACCGAAATATTTCATGTTTTCATCAAGAGCCTTTCTGTGAGTCTCGGCCAGTGCGTCGTTGTCGGCTTTCTTTGCCTCACGATAGTCGGCAAGTGCCCTGATAGCCGTACGCCCCCGCTCCATCTTTTCATCCAAAGACACTGCCGTACTTCCGTCAGGCTGTATATAGCCACCTTTTATTATATCATTTATACCGGGCACATAGCCGTTGAAATTACGTGTGGCAAGAAATGAAAGCATGTTAGGCACAGCTATTTTCAACGGTGGCTCTTCACCCGAAGCATAGTCGGGCTGCTCAAACGGATTGACCAGAGCCACGAGTGTAAGCCCTTCACCCTGTCCGCCGTCATAAAGAGCCTCCATTGCTGCAAGCTTCATGGGTTGTGCTTTAGCCACCATATATGCCGAACTGTCACCGGTGTGTACGGCCAACAGCGAAGCCACAAGACCTACCACTGAGGCTATTTTCATGCTCCTGACAGCCAGCATACGGTCGTTGGCGGCCTGACGCTCGTCGCGACGTTTCCGGAACAACAGATAACAGCTAACCGCAACAGTAAATATCGCACCTATTACCCAAGCCGATATAACAGTATGGAAGAACTTATCAATAGCAAAAGGCGAAAGAGCCACCTCTGCGAATGATGTCATCTCGTTACGCATCGTATCCGGATTGAATGCCTGTCCGACAGGATACTGCATCCACGCATTGGCAACAAGAATCCACCAGGCTGAAATTGTTGCGCCAAGACCGGTAAGCCATGTGGAAGCAAGATGGAAGCCATGGGACACTTTGTTCCAACCGAAAAACATAACACCGACAAACGTCGCTTCAAGGAAAAAGGCCACAATTCCTTCAACGGCAAGAGGCGCACCGAAGATGTCACCCACCAGCCAGGAATAATTACTCCAGTTTGTACCGAACTCAAACTCAAGTATAATTCCGGTGGCCACGCCCATGGCGAAATTGATTCCAAAGAGCTTCTGCCAAAAACGTGAGGCATCCTTCCAAAATCTTGCCGAAGGAACGGAGTTGGCGGACAAACCGTCACGTTTCGCTTTTCGCACGGATAAATAGTAACATGTCTCCATGATACCCATAATAAGCGCAAGCCCCAATGTAAGCGGCACAAACAGCCAATGGTAAATGGCTGTCAGTGCAAACTGAGCCCTTGACCAGTCAACGGTCCCCGCACTTATGCTTAAAAACAAATCATTCATATTATTACTTTTTATGGTTATAAACGTTTACTATTATAAACTAAAAAACATCTTTATTCCCAATTATTAACAAATACTTTTTTCATGGGAATCCTCATTTATCCAGACCGGCTCTATCAGTAATCTGGGATGACACATAATCAGCCTCATTACCGTTTCCGGCACGCTCACTTAATATATCAGGCATGAAAAAAAGTTTGAGAACAACAAAAATAACAATAAGTTTCACTATCACCACAAGCCAAAGCGTCTTCCCTACTTTCATGTCAGAGAAACCTTCATAATAAAAATTGATTAAGCGTTTTATCATAATGCTGATTGTATTTCGGCAAATATAAGAAATTCCTTTTTAATTTTGTTCAAAAAGTTGGTAAAAGTGCTAATTTTAGCATTATGAAGATTTATACTTTCAAAAACTTTGCGACATTTAAGATAATTAGCTATTTTTGCATAATAAATAATGTTCCAAAAATTGTTTTGTCAAAATAATACAAATAAACAGCTATGAATAAGAAATTCATCATCCCCACAGTCATCGTAGGTTTATTATTGATTGGCGGCATCGTTTATCTTGCCATAAATCTGAACAACCAGAAACAGGCAAACAAAGACATGCAGGAACTTGCCGAACTCGACAAGAAAGAAATGGAGAATGAATATCAGATGTTCGCCGACCAATACAGCGAACTGAAAACACAGATAAATAACGACTCCATAATAGAACAGCTTACACAAGAACAGCTCAAAACGGAAAAACTTCTTGAAGAGCTACGAAATGTAAAAGCATCTGACGCACGTGAGATAGCCAGACTGAAAAAGGAACTTGCCACATGTCGAGCCGTCATACGCAGCTACGTGCTTGAAATTGACTCACTTAACCGTCTGAATCAGAATCTTACAGAAGAAAATACCCGCATGAAGGGACAATATGCCGAAGCTACAAGACAAATAGAAGGCCTGAATGCAGACAAACAAAATCTGTCAGAGAAAGTGGCAATAGCTGCACAGCTTGATGCCACAGGTATCAGTATGACATTAAAAAACAAAAGAGGCAAAGCCACTAAAAAAGTAAAACGCTGTAAAACAATACAGGTAAGTTTCAATATTGCAAAAAATGTAACAGCCGCAAGCGGAAACAAGACTGTCTATGTACGCATCACAACTCCTACCGGCAAAGTGCTGTCTGCCGGAGGCTCATTTACATACGAGAACCGCAACCTGCCATATTCAATGAAGAAAACCATAGAATACACAGGCAACGAAACACCTGTAACAACATATTGGACTGTCAACGAATTCCTCGGAGAAGGTACATATAACGTAAGCATTTTTTCCGATGGCAACATGATCGGCTCAAGAAACTTCACGTTCTAAATTCCTACGGAACAATATTTTCATGTCACTCCATAACAGGAGTGACACAAAAACTTGTATCTGACATTGAATAA
>CALNFG010000013.1 GCA_939792625.1 uncultured Prevotella sp. | reverse complement strand
TCGCTTGGCGTCAGCACTTTAGCCTGTCCGAACGGCACACTGATGTTCGGCACGGACCGTTCTGAATAAGTTCTCGGGTTATTTTTTGTATAAACAGCTATTTTATTCAGAACTATCATTTACTGTGCCAATAATCCAATACTCTGCCATCTTGTTTTTGAATCCAAATACAAAAATTCCCGCCTTCATGTTTTGGAGAACATCCTGTAACACACCAGATAACGTCATTTATCAATATGACATCAAATGGTATTTGCTTTCGTATTTCTTTATCCCCATATATTGGTGATAAAACAGTGAGAGCAATGTTTGCCGCAGTCTTTGCATCGGATACAGCGTTTCTGTAAGGTTTTAAAATATATTCCCGTGGAACAAAACCATATTCTGCCGACTTGTGCAACGTAGTACTTGTATATGTTTTACCTGAGTCATTAAAAAAAATGTATGATTGAGCTTTTTGTTTGGCATGAAAAAAGTCAACACTATATTTGATGGCATAGCCGCATATAAAAATTGCCACATATACACCTGTTTTTTTAAAAGTGCTTTATTAAAAGTCATATTCCTAATATTTTTTTGAGCTAATAAGATATACATTCCCGGCATCATTTACTGTGCCAATAATCCAATACTCTGCCATCTTGTTTTT
Organism: uncultured Prevotella sp.; assembly: GCA_939792625.1. GTDB lineage: Bacteria > Bacteroidota > Bacteroidia > Bacteroidales > Bacteroidaceae > Prevotella. The sequence continues at coordinate 24,440 of CALNFG010000013.1, read as the reverse complement.
GAATCCAAATACAAAAATTCCCGCCTTCATGTTTTGGAGGGCATCCTGTGACACACCATATAATGTCATTTATCAGTATGACGTCAAATGGTATTTGCTTTCGTATTTCTTTATCACCACATATTGGTGATAAAACATTAAGAGCAAAGTTTGCCGCAGTCTTTGCATCGGGAACAGCACCTTCGCTTAATTTTAAAATATCTTCCCGTGGAACAAAACCATATTCTGCCGACTTGTGTAACGCAGTATTTGTATTGGTTTTACCTAAATCATTAAAGATGTATGATTGGGCTTTTTGTTTGGCTTGGAAATATTTAACACCGTATCTTGCAGCATAGCCGCATATTAAAACAGCCACATATACACCTGCTTTTTTTAAAAGTTCTTTATTAAAATTCATTCCTCAATATTTTTAAGTTAATAATATATACATCCTCTGCATCAAGGATATTTTTTCTTTGTTACTTGGTATGACATTCATATGGTTGATGACGTCAATGTTGTCGTTTGGCACATCTGTACTTATTTTTTCAGTATGACTAAAATATGAACAGCGTGCATGGGTCTTTATAATAAGCAGTATCTCTATATTGATAACGAATAGTTTCATCGAATACAAAGTTAATGTCTGTAATCGGAAGTTTAGAATGAATAGTGTCGGTATAATTCTTTTTATACGAGAACTTTATATTTGACAATATTTTCTGAGGTCTTGCAAATCTGCTCATTCCCCCCTTTTTAATGGCATCCTCATCTATAACAATTTGTACTGGAATTGAATCATTTGGATTCAATACAAAATTTGATTTTTCTAATTTAAGTGACAGTTTTGTATATGAATATATTTGTCGGCCATTTAATCTTAATACAAAATCAGACAAAGGAATGTCGCTGAAATGATCTTTTAATGGAACATAAGCCTTAGATGTACTTTTATTTGTTAATGTGGCATAGATACAAATTCGGCGAGGGTAAGATATGTCTGAAAAACGGATAGTATCTTCAAAATAAAGGTCGTCAACACCTACTATTCTACACTCCACCACCGGTGTAATTTTTGTCTCTTTCCTTAAAGATTGGTCACATGAAACCAAAATCAATGATAATAGTAATAGCTTAATAATTGTTCTCATTTTTCCTTGTCTTTATTATATAACTGTTCTATTAAATTCTTGTATAAATCTGTGGTCTTTTCCCAGCTCGGTTGTTTCATCTGATATTCATAAACTTTATGATGCGTACCGAATTTTTCCGACCAACCATTCTTAAAATGCCCCCAATATTCATGTTCACCAAGCATATTCTGAACATTTGACACTGTTGAATACATTTGACGTTCTTTAGAATCTTTTGGGTATATATATGCTGTCATTATATTACCACCATGGCTCATGGAAGCAACAGATGAGCCATCAGTACCGGGATCATTATAATAATTTATGGATGTTTTTAGATTTTCAGAAACATCCCACACTATTACTGAAACCTTACCATTATGTAATAGTCCGACATCAATTCCATCCATTTCAGAAAGAATATGCGTAAATATCTTTGAATATGCTTCTGCCGACAATGTGATATCAGGTAAAGGAATATCAGCTGTTGACATCCATCGTATGCCTGTCATCATTTTTGTGTCATGCAAGATTTTATCACGTATGATGATATTGTCGGTTTGTTTATCATCTCTGAATATAAAATCTCCAAATATAGTGTAGTAATCATCTTCTCCATTCAGATCAATCCTATTTACTGGATTATTTTTGCAATACGCATACGGGCTTATGTGATAATACTTCTCGCATAGCGGGTCTATCCTGTCCCACGTCGGTAGCAACGGGTCGTAAAACCTTGCTCCGTAGTCGTATGCGTTCCTGCCGTGCATGGTCTCAAGCTCTTTTCCGTTGTATTTGTACGGCTGGATGTCGGCGTTGAGCGTGGTCTCGTCACAATACGGCACGCCGAAAGGATAATAATTCAGCACCTGCTCCACCGTGCCGTTCTCGTTTATCACACCCCGAATGTTGCCCTGATGGTCACGGTCGTAATAATGGAACACGGCCGCACCGTTTGTTCCGAACGTGCAGTATCCTCCGTCAAACAGATACATTTCAGGCCGTTTGTTCCTTGCAATCAGATTGCCGAGATAATCAGCAGAGTCAGCGCTGAGAGTCTCGCTTGGCGTCAGCACTTTAGCCTGTCCGAACGGCACACTGATGTTCGGCACGGCCGTCCGGTGAACGGCGCGCAGCTTGCGCCCCGTCACAGTGTATACATATTCTGTCACGCTTCCGTCAGCGTATTGTATTCGTCGCGGATATCCGCACAAGTCATACTCAATCAATGATATGCCTCGGTTTTTGTCGCCAGTCAATGCCCCGTCACCGTTGTATGTGTACTCAACGCCTGTTCCCGGGTCGTCGGTGAAGTCCAACGCCCCGGCGTATGAAACAGGCAGAGCGTCATCCTCCACACGTACCACGCGGTTGCCGTCAAGCTCGATGTTAAGATTGTCAATCTTTCCGTAAATCTGATTCTGTTTCCGTCCGCGGCGCTGAAGGCGCTCAATCGCTCCGTTGCGTGTGTATGCCAATATCTCCTCGTTATATCGGTTGGCTTTGTCCGTCAGTCCCGGCCCTTCGCCGTAAACCGCCGCCACAAGACGGTTTTGCCCGTCATAGCTGTATTTGTATCCTCTGGTGGCACTGTAGTTGGAGTTTGTCCACAGCATGCTGCTTATGTTCCCGTTGTAGCATGGCATACCGTTACCGTCAGTATAATGCAGTTCTGCTCCGAACGATTTTGTACTGATCGATGTCAGCCAGCCGCGCACGTTGTATCCGTACTCCGCAGTTCCCGCACTTCCGCTTCGTGTCACCGTCGATATCCTGCCGAGCCTGTCGTATGTGTATGCGGCAACCGTGCGTGCGGCGGCTGTGCCGCCTTCTGCCACATTCAGTCTCACAGACTGCAGCTTGTCATTCTTTGAATTGTATTGGTTGGTTAAGGTGCCGGTGAATGTGCCGCCTGTCAGTCCGGTTACGCTGTATGTCACATTTGCAGGATTGCCCGTGTATGTGTAAGACGTGGCAGATGTCTCCGTTCCGCCGGCGAGTGTCGTTGATACCGTCTTTGTCGGGCGGCCTTTGCTGTCATAAGACATTACCGAATAAAGCATCTGTCCGTTAGACGTGGCTGTAATCTCACCCGTCTGAAGTCCGCATACGTTTGTTCCGTCAGTATGTGACAGCCCTGAAAACTTGCCTGAATTGACACCACCCGTGAAACTGTAATCATCATAATAAAGCACGCGCTCAATCTTTATGTTCCCCGCAACGAGGTCAGCCGGTGTAAGAGTATATCCTGTGCCGGAAAATCCCCCTGTCTGTGTGCGCTGTACCCGTGGGGCGGCGTAATCTCCGTCGAACGCCCGTTCGCAGTTTGCACACAGACCCTGTATGCAAAGCCGTCCGAATTTGTCGTAAAGGTAAAAGCGGTAGGGCAACATTCCCCCGCCGGTAACACTCTCGAATGTCAGACGGTCAGTCCTGTCATACCAATATTGGTCAGTTTCACATCCGGGAAGAATGCGTTTTACTATGTTGCCGCGGCTGTCATAACGGTATTCGTATGCGTACTTTGCTTTGTATCCTGCCTCCTGATATTCAGGCGACAGTACGAAGCAAAGCCTGTCCAGATCATCGTACACGAAGTATGTGTCGTTGTTGCCGTCTCTACGTTCGAGAATCTTGCGTCCGCGTCTGTCGGTAAATGTGGTCACGGTATGTCCGTCCTCGTCAGTCACAGTTTTTCCCGACAGAGTGTTGGCCGCATAGTAGCCGTCCTTGATCAGCGACGAGCCGTTTGTGGCTGCGTGATAAAGCTTCACCGAGTTTGGGCTGTTCGGCACGTATGTCACAGAAACACCCTTGCCAGCACTGTGCCATGCTGCACCGGCCGACTGTGTGAACACCGGACGGTCTGCACCGTCGTAAGAAGTCTCGCTGTAAGCGAGCGACTCACCGTAAGTTGACGCCATGTATCCGGAAAAAGACGATTCGCTTACCGGTCCGGGAGATGTGTTGCCTGTCACCGGCAGATATTGCCGGATCTGGCGTCCTCTTCCGTCATATTTCTGTATAGTATGTACAAAACTTCCTGATGTGTTCACACCGTTTATGGCTGTCTGCACGGGCCGTCCCAGCCCGTCGTGGTAAGAGTATTCCGTTATTGCGTTGCTCCCTGAGGCATTGAGGTTGGTGACACTGCGTATATAATTGTCGCTGCTTGCAGATCCTTGATAGGGTCTGCTGTAATTATACTTGAATGTTTCTATTGTGCCGCTCTCATCAGCTACGGACGACAGTTTCCCGTCAGCTCCGTAGCCATATTCCGTGGCGTACCCGTTGGTACCGATTATGGAAGTCACGCCGAACAACGGTTTGTATGTATAGCCGGTAACAAGAGCCTCACCCGATGTGCCGGAACGCAAAGCTGTTATTCCTGCTGTGACAGCGGTTTTGTCGGTGGATTTTTCCAGCGTACTTATTGTACCCGACAGATGCGACAGATCTGAATACGACATTCCCACGATACTGGCCATCGGCAGGCGTGAGCCGTAGCCCCATATTATGGCTGCTTCGTCTGTACCGTTACTGATCAGACTGCGCGGATTCCCTTTGTTGTCATAGTCTTCATATCGCAACGTTTCTGTCAGTCCGCCGCCGAGTATGGATTCAAGTTTGCGGTGCGGATAATAATTCTTCCCGCTCTTAATGTATTCTGTCTCGTTGCGTGACAGCTCGTGGCCGTCGCATGTTTTTGTCACTGAGGTCACTGCGTCATAGACAAAGTTGTCGGCCATGTCTTTGCATACGGGGTCATTGCTTTCAAAACTGTAAGTGTATGACGTCTTAAACTTACGCCCGTCGCTGTTGGTCATCTCTTCCGTCTTAGGCAAAAGTGTGCGATGCTGATTGTCGTAAGTATAGTCGGTTTTTAATGTTACGCCCGTTGAATGATCGGTTACTTCTTTATACACAAGTTCAAGCACCGAGGCATGTGCCATTATCGGCTTATAGATTATTGTGTTCTCATCAATGAACTCTCCTATAAGTTTGGGTGTAACCTGCCGGTAATCGTAAAGGCTGCGCTGGTCGAATACAGACATAATCTTATTACCCACACAGAAGTCTTTTACTGTAACTGGACTGTATTTATATGTTTCGGTCATTAAGGCTGCATTGTCTGCTCCGTATCTTACCACCTTTTTCAGATATGGTTGTTGACCGCCATAGTCATTTAATGACGGATATGCAAAGTTGGGATTTTTCCCGGGCTCTACATATCCCGTAAGGTCTTCAGGGTAAGTGGAATATTCATATTCTGTCTTTAAGCCTTCACCGTCGGTCTCCGCCACGACCGTATAAAATATGGAGTTTATTCCGCTATATGTCTGAACGGGGTCAGACACGCAGGTGATGAATTTATGAGGCTCATACATGTAGATGTTGCCCGCCGGTATCCACCAAGTGTATGTCTTGTAGCTCGTAATTTCTTCCGGAAAATCATACGTGGCACGGCCTCCGTAATATGTATATGATTTTACGTCAGTCTTTCCGTCTGAAATGTTTGTTACTGATTTGATGCGTAATCCGCCGCACAGTTTCGTCTCAACATGATTTTGCTCGAACTCGAACTTTGTCATGCCGCCGGTTGGATAAGTAACGCTTTGCAGTATGCCGTACTTGCAATATTGTTCTTTGGGCATGCGGTTGCCACATCCGTCGAGCAATGACTGTGCGGCACTTGTTCCGAATTCTGTGTATGCGTTCTTTACAGCTTCTCGGATATAATAATATTTATTCTCTGGTCCGCAGTAATATCCCCACAGGTCTTTATGGCAATATTTCATTCCGTTTGTGGAAATGTCGTCTGTGCTGTATGGCGGCATATAACCTGCACTCGTGTTGTAACTGAAGGTGTAGCTGCCTTCGTCAGACATTGATACTGATTCAAGCATCATGCGTTTGTTCATCTTTTCATTACCCCAATAAGTATCGTTACCGATATCGACAGTCTTAAACACTTCATCTGACGCGTTCTTTATCTTGATCTGCGTCAGGCGGGTAGCCCATACATCTTCACGGTCGTTTGAATATGCAAACTCTATCTTATTTCCGTCCCATTCTATTGCTGACAGCAGGGCTGGGCGGCAGGTATATTTGTGGTGACCACCTTCGGCGAAAGACATTATTTTATCAAGTAATTCCCACGTATCTGCTCCCATATACTTATACTCATAAAACGTACCAGTTGTCAATTTCTCCGAATAAGTACTCCATACATACTCTTTGCCGTCTGTATATCTGAACGTAATGTCGCCATAATCTGTACTTATTCGTGTAAGATACCACGTTGATACGTCTATTATGTTCTCGTCATCGGCAGTGCCGCTGCATTCGGTCTTTTCAAAGTAATAGTCCGTACCGTCGGTATCGGCAATGTGAAAACTGCTGTTCTTGAGATCACCGGATTGTCCTCTGATAAATTCTATGTAAAACGGGTAATAACTTAACGGTATGAACTTTTTGTCATTATGTGAATATCTGAACACACCGCTCTTGCCGGCAAAGTTGAAGGTGTAACGGTCTGATGCTACATCATATTCCGCATAATCGGGATTGGTAACAATAAGCTGAAGGTCGTTTATTCCGGTTTCGTTTTCTGATGTACCGTCAACAAGTGTTTTCAGGTTGTCATAATCACGATAATAAGTCTCATAAGCCATGCCGTTATTATTCTTATCATCAAAATCGTGCTTGAAGTCGGGTGAACCTTCCACAGACCGGCTTATCGCACCGCCGGCATTCAAAGCCCATCCAAGTCCTATAACTGAAGCTACATCATCCACCTTGATACCTGAAGCATGATAAGAAATGCTTACAGGGAGAGAATAACTGCCGATTGTTATTGTATAAATCGGTATTGATATTTCCGGCACTCCTGTTGCATGACTAACCGGGTATTCACCGTATCTGGCCAGCGACGCGGCCTGAGGTGAAAGCGGTAGCAGAGAATCAACCACATGTGCCTGCATGCAGACAGCACAGAAGACAGACAGTATGATAAGGATGCGGTACTTCATGGCTAATTTTATTTAAGGGTAAATTTTTTACTTACCGTATTATCGCTTGCTCGTATATATACAATGTAATGTCCGGAACGCATGTCACCACAGTCAAAAGTATGAGAATATGTACCGGCATTGCAGTCCGGCTGATGCTCGCTATGGTACACCACGCCTGCAAAATCAGAAACTAACAGCGAGACGTCAGCTGTCCGGTCTGTGGTGTAAACCACATCAACAGAGCTGCCGTTGACAGACACATCATAATTTACAATACCACGTTTCTTACAAATTCCGTCATCGCCACTGTCATTACTGTACGCTTTGACTGTACGCCTGACAGCTTCGTTTACCATGTCGCCGCCACCGTCCATTTTGTCAGGTCGTGTAATGTATGCTTCTTTGCGTGACGCGACAGGCTTGTCGCCGTCGTAAGATACATATTCAGCCAATTCAAGCAGCGGATATCTGTAACCGTGAGCATACCAGTCATAACGGGTCAGCACTTCGGTACGTTCACTTACACTGTCGATGGCAGCTGAATCATGGCAAAGTCGAATGTCGGCAACTCGTTGTGTACAGACACGCAGCACATCGGAATAATGTAAGTCGTCTGGTAACAACAGTTCGCCGTAAGCGTCAGCCTTTACCGTAATACTTCCTTTTATGTTGACATGACGTGTACCGCAGTACAATCCTCGCCCTGAAAAAGTCGATGTGATAGAATCGCCGTATGTAAACGGATATGCAATACACGGCAGAGACCGGGCGAATGACAATACTCTCAATCTGTCTTCAACGCCTGTCATATATACTGTATCGCCACTGTGTATAAACTTGTTTATCTTGCCACTTTCGGTTTTAAGCAATCCGTTGTCGTCATAGTAATCTGCAATATGTTCCGTATCGCTGACTCTGGCATTGGCGTAATTCCATGAAACGTTTTTGCCAGATTCTCCGACTACGATTCCTGAAACGGCTGATTTATACAGACGGTCTCCGGTCCGTATAAGATTTTTTTCAGTAGTCAATGTGTCTTGGGCAACGATTGATGTTATCGAAGTCAACAGACTGAAGAATAATATGAATCTGATGCAGAATGTGTTCATGGCTTGTTGTGTTTTCATTATGGCAGTAATGTCCGGTTTTAGTTTATTTGGCAAATATACACATTTAAAATTAAAACGCAAATAATGTTTATATAAAATGTCGATTTATTGATGACATTAAAAGTATTTGTCTGATGATTCTTATTAGTTATAAGGATAGTGGCTGTCCGTCGGATGCTCCTGTCTGTTTATCTTGCTGCCGGATGTGCCGTTATGTCATAATGTAAGCTTATTGGGACTTTTGCTGTCATCGTGATTTTCGTTGAATGCGTACAGCCGCAGTATTTTTATTTTATGTGGCTTTGGCCGGAAATAAGGCCGTTACGGGTGTGCAAACGTAAGTGTGGAAATATCAGAATGATACGGTTAAATGTGCGTATGTGTGCATTCGCAGAGGCTCTTATTTGTCGTAAAAACGGCGGTTTGTGTCGTAAAAAGTGCTGAAACGGGGCGTCCGGGACGGCGGAAAACCGTCGTAAACATGGTTTTTACCGTTCCCAAAGGTTATGTTTGAGGCAGCCGAAGACGACATATTGCGTCGCAAAAGCTTATGTTTTGGTCTGCGGAGGTCTGTTTGCGCGTGTCCTTATTTCTGTTTTGTTGTTTTTTTCGGACATTCCCGAAATGACACATTGACACGTTTCAGCCTGTTCTTGTATGTAAACGATATTCCAGTGTTTCGCCTGACGGCTTTTGCCTGTGGCATAATAGCATAAAAAAAGAGAATAAGATGCTCAGTTTGAGATAAAGTTTGTACTTTTGCAAATAGTTTATATGTTGCAGATATGATTTTCAAGAAGAAAAAAAGATGGCACAGCATTCCCGGCGAGCCGTTGACCGAAATGGACAAGCAAATCATGTATTGGGAAAGCAAGGGCAAGCTCGTGCCGACGCGCGAGCTGATAAAGACTCCCGAACAGATAGAGGGCATACGCAAGAGTGGCGTTGTGAACAGCGGTGTGCTTGACGAAGTGGCCAAGAACATACATGCCGGCATGAGTACGGCCGAGATTGACAAGATATGTTACGACTATTGTGTGGCCCGCGGAGCGGTGCCCGCATGTCTGAATTACGAGGGTTTTCCCAAGAGCGTCTGTACGAGCATAAACGAAGTGGTGTGCCACGGCATACCCAAAGAAACCGACATTCTGCAGGAAGGCGACATCGTGAACGTTGACTTTACGACAATCTTGGACGGATATTATGCCGACGCTTCGCGCATGTTCATCATAGGCAAGACCACTCCCGAGAAAGAACAGCTCGTGCGTGTAACCAAAGAATGTCTTGAGATAGGCGCCGAGGCAGCCAAACCCTACGGCTTTGTGGGCGACATAGGCCATGCCATACAGAAGCATGCCGAGAAATATCATTATGGCGTGGTGCGCGACCTTTGCGGCCACGGCGTGGGGCTGGACTTCCATGAAGAGCCCGAAGTGCTGCATTTCGGGCATAAGGGCACGGGCATGCTGCTGGTGCCGGGCATGGTGTTCACCATAGAGCCGATGATAAACATGGGCACGTGGAAGGTGTTCATCGACGCCGACGACCCTTACGGCTGGGAGGTGATAACAGGCGACGAGAAGCCCAGTGCCCAGTGGGAACACACGTTCCTGATGACCGAACACGGCGTGGAGATACTTTCCGCTTAAAGTAATGATTCTTATGGAAGACGTATATATATTAGGTATAGAGAGCAGTTGTGACGACACATCGGCCGCCGTGCTGAGAAACGGCGTGCTGCTGAGCAACGTCACGGCATCGCAGGAGGTGCATAAGGCATACGGGGGAGTGGTGCCCGAACTGGCTTCGCGCGCGCATCAGCAGAACGTGGTGCCCGTGGTTGACCAGGCCCTGAAGCGTGCCGGAGTGACAAAAGAGCAACTGTCGGCAGTGGCTTTCACCCGCGGACCGGGGCTTATGGGCTCGCTGCTCGTGGGAGTGAGCTTTGCCAAGGGCTTTGCGCGCTCGCTTGACATTCCCCTTATCGACGTAAACCATCTGCAGGGGCACGTCATGGCGCACTTCATAAAGGAGAGCGACGACGACATGTCGGCACCCCCGCTGCCGTTTATCTGTCTGCTGGTGAGCGGCGGCAACTCGCAGATAGTCAAGGTCAATGCGTATAACGACATGCAGGTGCTTGGCCAGACCATCGACGACGCCGCCGGCGAAGCCATAGACAAATGTTCGAAAGTAATGGGGCTGGGTTATCCCGGAGGGCCGATAATCGACCGTCTTGCCCGTCAGGGCAACCCGCATGCTTATAAATTTGCCGAGCCGCATATTGCCGGATTAGACTACAGCTTCAGCGGGCTGAAGACGTCTTTTCTGTACAGTCTGCGTGAATGGGTGAAGGATGATCCTGACTTTGTGGAGCATCATAAGGAAGACTTGGCAGCAAGTTTGGAGTTTACAATTGTCGACATCCTGATGAAAAAACTGAAACTGGCCGTCAGGCAGACCGGCATCAGGCATGTGGCCGTTGCCGGAGGCGTAAGCGCGAACACAGGCCTGCGCAACGCTTTCCATGAATACGCCGAAAAGTACGGCTGGACAATATATATACCTAAGTTCAGCTATACCACAGACAACGCAGCCATGATAGGCATAACGGGCTATTACAAATATCTTGACAAGGACTTTTGCCGGATAGACATGCCTGCATTCTCAAAAGTAACATTTAAATAAAACAAATATGGATTTCGAGAATAAAATATTGAGCAAGGAGATAAGCCAGTTTATATGGGAAAAAGGCAAGACTCTCGGTACGGCAGAGAGCTGTACGGGCGGCAGGATAGCCGAAGCCATTATACTGATGCCGGGAGCGTCAAACTACTTTAAGGGCAGCATAGTTTCTTATACAAACGAAGTAAAGGAAAATCTGTTGGGTGTAAGCCATGATGTGCTTGAGGAGAAGACAGCCGTATGTGAGGAGGTTGCCATAGAAATGGTGAAGGGCGCAATCAAGGCGCTTAATGTGGATTATGCAATATCGGCAACCGGCATAGCCGGTCCGGCCGGAGGAACGCATGAGATTCCCGTGGGGACAATCTGGCTTGCCTGCGGAAGTGACGATGATATAGTGACACTGAAAATAGAAGGAGACCGTGGACGCGACCTTAACCTGTCGAATGCCACGACACGCGCGTTGCAGTTGTTCCTCGACTATCTTTCAGATCGTCTTCCCGGCGTAACGGCCGGTGACGAAGAGGGGAACATGTAGCAAAAGCCTTTCTGAAAAGTGCTTACTGCCAACAGCTTCTTCATTTTTTACCGTTATCAATACTAAAAAAAATTAAAAGGATTATTATTGGTACAAATATTTTGATTATTCGAGAAAACTTAGTAATTTTGCACTCTGTTTGGAATAAGTATCAAAAATTAAAACAAAAAAGGTAGATAGCAATGTCTAAGATTTGTCAAATAACAGGTAAGAAAGCCCAGATTGGAAATAATGTTTCACATTCAAAGCACCGCACAAAGCGTAGTTTTGATGTAAACCTTTTCAGGAAGAAGTTTTACTATGTAGAGGAGCAGTGCTGGATAAGCTTGAAGATAAGTGCAGCCGGCCTGCGTCTGATTAATAAGGTGGGCTTGGATGCGGCTCTTAAGCAGGCTGTATCTAAAGGCTTCTGCAATTGGAAAGAGATAAAAGTTATAGGAGAATAATCATCATGGCAAAGAAGGCTAAAGGCAATAGGGTGCAGGTTATATTGGAATGCACTGAAATGAAGAACAGCGGTCTTCCCGGTACAAGCCGTTATGTAACGACTAAGAACCGTAAGAACACGCCAGAGAGAATGGAATTAATGAAGTATAATCCTATTTTGAAGAAAATGACTCTTCATAAGGAGATAAAATAATATTTAAAACCGTAAACAATGGCAAAGAAAACCGTCGCTACCCTCCATGAAGGTTCAAAGGATGGTCGCGCTTATACAAAGGTTATCAGGATGGTAAAGAGCCCCAAGACAGGTGCTTACATCTTTGATGAGCAGATGGTTCCCAACGAGGAAGTAAAAGACTTCTTCAAGAATTAATTTGTCAAAACATGATAACAATAAAAAAGGCCGCAATGATTTTTGCGGCCTTTTTTGTTGTGAATGTGAGTTCATTTTACTAATTTTGTAGCAAAATATATAGATATGGGATTATTCGGGTTATTCAACAAGAGTAAAAAGGAAACTCTTGATAAGGGATTGGAAAAAACCAAACAGAGCGTTTTTTCAAAAATAGCAAGGGCTGTTGCAGGAAAATCCAAAGTGGATGATGATGTATTGGACAATCTTGAGGAAGTTCTCATAACCTCTGACGTGGGTGTGGACACCACATTGAAGATTATACGCCGCATAGAGGAGCGTGTGGCTCGTGACAAGTATGTGTCTGTGTCAGAGCTTAACGGAATACTTCGCGAAGAGATTGCAGCGCTGCTGACAGAGAATAATTCCATAGACAATGAAAACTGGGATTTGCCGTCAGACCATTCACCCTATGTCATTCTTGTCGTAGGTGTTAACGGCGTGGGCAAGACCACCACGATCGGCAAACTAGCATATCAGTTTAAGAAAGCAGGCAAGAAAGTTTATCTTGGTGCGGCCGATACGTTCCGTGCCGCAGCAGTAGAGCAGTTGTCGATATGGGGTGAACGTGTGGGCGTACCGGTGGTAAAGCAGCAGATGGGGTCAGACCCGGCGAGTGTAGCCTTCGATACATTAAGCTCGGCAAAGGCAAACAATGCAGATGTTGTTCTGATAGATACTGCAGGTAGATTGCATAATAAGATTGGTCTGATGAACGAGCTGAAAAAAATTAAGGATGTCATGAAGAAAGTTCTGCCGCAGGCTCCGGATGAAGTGCTTCTTGTGTTGGACGGCTCCACCGGTCAAAATGCTTTTGAACAAGCCAAGCAGTTCTCCGCAGTGACCCAGATTACGAGCCTTGCCATTACCAAGCTTGACGGGACAGCCAAAGGCGGCGTAGTGATAGGTATATCCGATCAGCTGAAAGTTCCGGTGAAGTATATCGGTCTTGGAGAAAAGATGGAAGACCTCCAGCTGTTCAACAAGACACAATTTGTAGATTCTCTTTTTAATGTAGAAAAGTGAAAAAAAATCAGATAGATTTCATTACCTTGGGCTGCTCAAAGAATCTTGTGGACAGCGAGAAGCTGATGAAGCAATTTGAGGCCAATGGATATAAATGTACTCATGACAGCAAAAATCCTCAGGGAGAGATTGCAGTCATAAATACCTGCGGGTTTATAGGCGATGCCAAAGAAGAGAGTATAAACACGATACTTGAGTTTGCCGAAGCCAAAGAGAATGGACGTCTGAGAAAACTGTTTGTCATGGGGTGTCTTTCGCAGAGATATCGGGACGAGCTTGAAAAGGAAATACCTCAGGTGGACAAGTATTATGGCAAGTTTGATTACAAACAGTTACTCAGTGATTTGGGCAAGGCTGAGATTCCGGCATGTAACGGCCAGCGTGTGTTGACCACTCCACATCACTACGCGTATATAAAAATCAGTGAAGGATGTGACAGGCATTGTGCATATTGTGCTATCCCTTTGATAACGGGACACCATGTGAGCAGGCCGAAGAGTGAGATTCTTGACGAAGTGCGCGAACTTGTTACCGGAGGTGTGAAAGAGTTTCAGATAATAGCACAGGAGCTGACTTTTTACGGAACAGACATTGACGGTAAGCAGCATATAGCAGATTTGGTAAGTGATATGGCTGACATTCCGGGTGTCAAGTGGATACGTCTTCATTATGCTTATCCAACCAATTTCCCGTTTGAACTTCTTGAGGTAATGCGTTTGAAGGACAATGTGTGCAAGTATCTCGACATAGCCTTACAGCACATATCCGATAACATGCTTTCCGCCATGCGGCGGCATATAACAAAATCCGAGACATACGAACTGATAGAACATATAAGGAAAGAAGTGCCCGGCATACATCTACGTACAACATTAATGGTAGGATTCCCCGGTGAAAGTGATGAGGACTTTGATGAACTGATGGAGTTTGTTCGTTGGGCAAGGTTTGAGCGCATGGGAGCATTTGCTTATTCTGAGGAAGAAGGAACATATAGCGCCATGCACTATGAAGACAATGTCAATGATGAGATAAAGCAAAAACGTCTTGATACATTGATGGCATTACAGCAGGATATAAGTTCGGAGATTGCAGCATCAAAAGTTGGTAAGGTTTTCAAGGTGATTGTCGACAGAAAAGAAGGTGATTATTACATCGGTCGTACAGAGTTCAGTTCACCCGAAGTAGACCCTGAGGTTCTTATTCCGGCTGTAGAGAAACAATTGCATGTAGGCAGATTTTATAATGTCAGGATAACTGATGCGGAAGAGTTTGACCTTTATGGCACGGTAGTATGACGTTTTAATCGTTTTATCTGTTGGCTATAATTGTTTTTCATTATGAACAATAAAAGTTTTATTTCCGAATTGTCACGCAGGTTAGGGTACACTCAAGATGACACTCAGAAGATGGTTACGACAGTCATTGATTCGATGAACGATGCCTTCCAGAGCGGAGACTTTATAGCTGTTCCTAAGTTTGGCACTTTTGAGGTAAAGAAGAGATTGGAACGTATTGTAATAAATCCGGGAACGAAACAACGGATGCTTGTACCCCCGAAACTTGTATTGAGTTTTAAACCGATAGCAGCAATAAAGGAAAAATTAAAGAACGGAGGACAGGGTAATGGCTAGGGTTTCGATTCAAGATATAGCCAAGGCTGTTGCAAATAAGTATAATTTGTCACAGAACGAATCGGAAGCTTTTGTTTCCGCATTTTTTGATGTGATAAACGAGGGGTTGCATGCTGACAAGATTGTAAAGGTAAAAGGACTGGGCACGTTTAAGGTCATAGACGTTCGTGAACGTGAAAGCGTTAATGTCAATACCGGTGAGCGTGTGGTGATAGAAAGTCATGGTAAGATTACTTTTACACCTGACCCCGTGATGCGTGACTTGGTTAATAAGCCTTTTGCGCAGTTTGAGACCGTCATTTTAAATGATGGTGTTGATTTGGATTTGATGAACAGTGCGAGACTGCCTGAAGATGAAGTTGAAAACTTGCCAACCAATGCAAGTGGAACATGCGGTCAAGAACAAGAGGCAACATACGGAAACGTTGAAGACGCGGTTGTTGCGGATGTCAATGGGGCAGATGCGGATGATGTTTCTGAAGACATAGAAGAGGATACAGAATGTGTTTCAGAGTCTGTTGTCAGACAGGATGAGTCGGATGACAGTATTCCGGAGTTAGTTGAGTCAGATGCGGAAAATAGTCTGACAGCAGTTGAAGAAAAGAAAACTGTTGAAATAGTTTCAGAAAAAACAGATACGGATACTGTAGATGTAATTGATGTAGCTGAAGATATAGAAGAAAATGCTGCGGACAAAAAAGATGATTCTAAGACAGTATCTTCAGAAAGTCAAAATAATAGCGGTCAGAACGTATGTGAAGATTCGGATGATTCATCTCGTTTAAAAACAGTATTGTCGGTTGTCTTGTCTTTGTTTGTTTTGACAATTGTGTTTGCCGCCGGTTATTATTTTGGCCGTAACTCAGTTGAGCCGATAGTAAGATATAAGTCGGTTAATGTCGTAAATAAGCATGTAAAAAGGCATGTACAAAAAGATTCTTTACAGAATAAAGACAGTTCGGCTATTGCCGTAAGCACGGAGAGTAGGGACAAAGTTTCTTCACACTCGTCTGATGCCGTTGGTGTCATGAATGTTAATGCCGGTGTAAAACAGACTGAAAACAGCCGGGATTCACAATCATTGAAAGCAGCACGTACAAAGGTAAGAACGGGAGCTTACAGAATAGTAGGTACTTTAAAAACCGTAAAAGTTAAGAAAGGTGAGACTTTGGATAAGATTTCAAAGTTTTATCTCGGTGACGGAATGGAATGTTATATTCAGGTACATAACGGAATAACTGAAGTTAAAGAGGGGATGAGTCTGAAAATCCCAAAACTTGTGAGTAAGTTTAGACGTTAATGAAACAGAAAGAGTTTATCTGTAATTCCATACCCGATAGTGAAAAGTGTGATAAACTCTTTTTTGTTCATGTTATTTCAATAGTGTGGCACGTATTATCTTTATATCTTCTTTAGGACGTGCATAGCTGTCAGTCTCGGCCCATTGTATTTCATTTACGACATCTAGTCCCTCAACGATTTCTCCGAATACGGTGTATTGCCCGTCCAGATGAGGAGTGCCGCCTTGTGTCTTATATGTATTTCTCACTTCTTCAGTGAGTTTTATTTTCCCGCCGGTGTTTTTGTCGAGTTCTGCTTGTGACTTGTCAAGCATCGCGTCGTTAAACCTGCGTCCGTAAACGATGTAAAACTGTGATGCAGATGATGCCCGTTCAGGGTTGACGTTGTCACTTTCACGTGCTGCTGCCACAGCTCCCCGTTTATGAAATAGTTGCGGATACCGTATTTCGGCAGGGATTTTATAACTTTCAGGAGAGTCTCCAAGCATCTGTCCCGGACGTGCGTTCCTGCTTGCACTGTCGCCGGTCTGTATCATGAAACTACTTATGACGCGGTGAAACAACAAGCCGTCGTAAAATCCTTGTTTTACGAGTTTTATGAAGTTGTCGCGGTGTAGTGGTGTTTCATTGTACAGTGCAATGCGTATGTTGCCTTTGGTGGTTTCCAGCATAACCTCGTGTCTTGTCGTATCTTGCGGTTGTGCTATGGCATGGGGCAAAAGTAATAACACCTGAAGTAGGACGAGTGATATTTTTAATCCTGTGTGTAAGGAAAGAAAATCAGTTGCCGTTAGTTTCTTCTTCATATATTCTGTTAAATATTTTTTTCAGTTTTTCCGGTTGCATTATCAGTTCTCTGATGGCCTTGAGGTTGGCTTCGTTCTCTGAGCCTGGAATCCACAGACGTATGTATCCGTGTTGTGAGTATTTATTGTCAAGATGTTCGTTAAACCTGCGCCAGTGTTCTTCTTTGTCTTTTTCAGGAAGACGGTCGATGCCAAACTGTATGGTGCGTCTGAAAACGGTTTCCGGATTAAGTTCGCGGTCGGCCTCGGCCACGATTTTCCCGTATATGCTTCGCGGGGCATGCGATGCGGATGCGCGGTGGTCTTCAACGGCTTCTTTCATCACTTTGATTTGTTCGGATGAAAACCATTTCTTCAGTCTTGCGTCGGATGCAATGATTTTGCCGCTTGTCAGATGATGTATGGCCCGTGGGCCTTCAAGCCCCAAGTCATGATATGCGGCAATGGCGTATGCCATGTTGATGTCTGCTCCGATGGTTTTTGCCAGTTTTACTGATTGGTTTATCACACGTGTGACATGTGGCAGACCGTGCGCTCTGTCAAATTGGGTATAGCGTGGCAGTATGTTTGTCTCGATGAAAGCCATCAAGTCTAAGTTTACGTTGTTAATCATAATGATCGAATGATTTGCTTTACGTCCGCATGGCAGCGGGCGTGTCTTACTTTTGGGAGGCCTTATGTTAAGGTTGCGGCTTTGATTAAAGTTATGCTCTTACTTTGTTATTTTCTTGCAAATATACGATTAAATGTTTACTTTTGCAAGTTATTTAATTGCTAATGGAAGAAAAAAAAGTAATACCTAATTCTTTTAGGGCATGGTTGCTGGCTGCCCGTCCCAAGACTCTTTCAGGTGCGGCAGTGCCGGTTATGATAGGCTTGTCGCTTGCTTATGCAGATGTGGGCATGTCGGCGTTCGGTGTTGTTCCTGCCGTGTTGTGTGCATTGTTTGCATTCATAATGCAGATTGACGCTAATTTTGTAAACGATTATTTCGATTACGTGCGTGGAAATGATGATGAAACGCGCCTGGGACCGCGCCGCGCGTGCGCTCAGGGATGGATAACGGCCGGCAATATGATGAGAGCCATTGTGGTGACCACTGCTCTTGCATGTGCCGTGGGGTTACCGCTTATTGTTTATGGCGGTGTAGAGATGATAGTCGTCGGTGTGCTTTGTGTGTTGTTCTGTTTTCTTTATACCACGTCGTTCTCGTATCTCGGACTTGGCGATCTGCTCGTATTGGTATTTTTCGGCATAGTTCCGGTTTGCGTGATTTATTATATTCAGACAGGAGATGTAACGTGTAAAGTGTTTCTGGCGTCGCTTGCATGCGGGTTGGTGATTGATACGCTTCTTCTTGTCAACAATTACCGCGATATCGACAATGACGCCCGTGCCGGAAAGAAAACTCTCGTTGTAAGAATAGGGGCTCGCGGAGGACGTGTGGCTTATCTGTTAGCGGGACTGGCGGCCGTTGCTGTTGGAGCGGTTTTTGTCGGTTACGGGCATTGGCCGGCATTTGTCTTGCCATTTGCGTATGCTGTCTTGCATTGTTTGGCTTACCGTAAGATGGTGCGCATCAATAAGGGTAAGGCTCTGAATCTTGTGCTGGGTATAACTGCTCGCAACATGTTCTTGTACGGATTGTTGGTGTCTGCAGGTTTCTTGTTGTAATATTACAGACATGTTTTTCTTGAGAAAATAATTACTTTTGGAGAATGAAGCGTATCTTTTTATTGATGTTCGTGGCCGTTGTTTCGTTTGCTGCCGACGCACGGCCTGAGGGTGCAGATGAAGACGACCATGTGCGTGTGACTCTTGCTGACGGAAAAGAGATTGAAGGTTATGTCCAGACTTATTGGACTCAGGGGCATCTGCTTAAGCGCATGAACACGTCGTTTACCGTTTCGCCTCAGCCCGACGGCAAAAATGCCGTTACATACGATGCTGACGATGTGAAAGCAATAGATTTTGTGAAGAGAACATCTGCAGACGGCAGATATGATCATCTGGAGTCACATCTGGTTGCCAACCCCTCAGTGTTGAAGCCTCGCCGCACACGGCGGCAGTTTGTCTATGTGGAAGGTGAGAATGAAGTGGGCAGGATATATTGGTGGAATGGTATTGACTCGCAGAACATGCAGCTTGGCAAGATGAATGTTTCGACCATTTATGGTTTGTGTCTGCGCGGTGACAGTGTAATTGTACCATTTATGACGGGTAACGTCATAAGTATGAATGTGATGCGGATACGTTACAAGAAGACCAACCCGGAACTTGTTGATTATGTTGACGGAAAAATCATGAAAGGCGGCAAACGCATGTGGAACATGATAGCTACGGCACCGATGTTGTTTCTTCAGTTATGTGAAGAGTTTTTTGCCACAAAACGAACTGATTGATATCGTTGCTCTCATTTTTGACCGTCTGAATATAAAAGGTAACCTTTGGCATTGTTAAAGATTACCTTTGGGTCGGTAAAAGCTTACCTTTAGCGGCCTCAAAGGTAAGCTTTTGAAATGTTAGTTCAAGCGTGTTCTTTTGTTATAGTTTGATATAGTCAGGCAGAAATGTACCGTATCATCTCGTGGCCCTGAAGCTTTCCATGTTTTTGTAACGTCTTTTCATCAGACGTTTGTATATGTTTCTTATCCAGAAGTTATGTGTAATGATGAAAATCAGGCCGATGGCAAGCAGAATAATAAAGGCAATGTTTTCGCTGAAAGCACTTTTCAACAGTGATATGAATATTATGGGGCTTGATATAGCAATAAGTTCTGCCACCACCTGAAAGTAATTGTTCTCGATATTGCCCTTGCTTATGAATTTTGTGTTTAGCGGCATTGTCTGCCTGTTGTATACGGCCATCTGCATAAGCAGGCAGTAAATCGGTCCTGCGGTAAAGCACATCATGGCGACGAGTGACAGCAGTGAATACTTGCCGGTAAATACGGTTGGTATCATCAGAAGCAGCGGAAACAGCAGAGTTACGCTGTAAAAGTAATACTTGGCTCTGAGCAGTTGCATGATGTTCTCTTTGTGAATCATCAGTCCGTCGATGTAATTACCCTCCGCACTCATAATCTTGATGAGCGTCATTCCTCCGTATAATATGAATATGTAGGCCACCCAAAAGGCCTTGTAAAAGTCGTCATCATACAAGTCTGTGAAAGATATGACGAGACTCAGTACGATTACTGCTGACATGGCAACAATGAAAGACTTGCGCATGTTCTTGTTGCGCATCAGGCTTTTCACTTCGAGTTTCAGATATTCGCCTACTTCGCCGTATCTGTTCAGGATGCGTATTTCTGATACGGTCTTAAGTTTGGAATTTTCCGTTCCGGCATTTTCCATGTATGTCAGTCGGTATTGTACGCGCTTGTTTATCTCCATCAGGGTTATGAGCAATATCAGAATAACGATGTATGTGAGAGGATGCCAGAAAACAAATCCTGCTCCCGTTGTGGAAAACAGGTCGAAGAAGGTTTCAAAGTCTTTTATGTAGATGGGTGAAAAGATTATGGCATAAACAGCCAGCGGCAGAATCCACCATTTCATGTTTTGTATTATCAGCGTTCTGGCCAGCATATACCACTGGCTGTTGATCATGACGAGGAGCTGGAAAGACAGTATGAGACCGAGTGCGGCAAAGAATCCTTCGCTGAACAATATCGTCATGATGGTGTAAGGTATTGTTATTGCCGTCCATATCAGATTATTAGGAGATATCATGCTTGAATATATGAAAAGTTCCACGCATGTGTATCTCGGTATGGGCAACAGTGAGTATGGCTTTACGAGTTGTACCGGAGTCTGTTGGCCGATGAATCTGAACAGAAAATCGGCTGTAAGGATGAACGGGGCCAGTCCGAAGAAAAATTCGTATGAGGTATAATGCGTGGAGCTGTTGATTATCATCGCAAGTAGGATGGCAATGAAAATCAGATAAACGAAGATAAAAGCCCCGCCCAAATAGATAAGTAACTTTGCAGCTTTGTTTTGTTCGTAGGCAACGCTGCGTTTTTCAGACAATTTTATATGTTTGCGCAGAAGACGCAATAATTGTATCTTTTTCATGATGATGGGCTAAGGGGATAAAGATTGGTTAATCTGGTTGTATTAAATTATGTAGCGTAGTTACCGGTGAGGTTTATCTCAAGTCTATAATCTCGGCGTGTGGATAGTCTTTGGCATTGAATTTGAATGTGGCGTCACTGAGATTCTTTGCCTTGAAGTTTGAGACCTTTATTGTTGACCAGCCGTTACTTTGACGCATCTTGATGGTCTGTGGCAGATAGTTCTTGCTTATTGTTATGTACATTTCTTTTATTGTCCTCTTCTGATTGGTGGCATATAGGTGTATTTGCCAGCCTCCGGAGACATTCTTCATTCCCAGTTTGAATCCGTTCTTGTAAATGTTGATGAATTTATACGGATTCATCGACTGCTGTTGAGCTTCGGTCGGTGTGCTGATATTTACTTCCTGGCTGTTTTTCATGTATGTCCATTGCGTTTTCCCGTCATACCATATTATGGCCTGCGGCGTTCTCGCATTGAATTTATTACCCTTAATTGAAATTGTTCCTGACGATGCTCCGTATTTCCCGCTTATGCTGAAGTTTGCGCTTGCTCCTCCTTTGCGGCCGATAACAGCTGCGGTCTTGTCGAGAATTTTACGTGCCTGAGCTGCGTTCTGTGCATATATCCCTATTGCAGCCAGCAGTGCAATGAAAACAAGTGATAATTTTTTCATGAGTCTGTATAATGTTTATTTATTGTTTCTTAATTGTGCAAGCAGGTTTTCGAGAGAGTTTTCGTCTTGTATCAGCACTTCACGCGGTTTTGCTCCTTGGGCTGCACCGACGATTCCGGCTTTTTCCATTTGATCCATCAGTCGGCCTGCCCGGTTGTATCCTATTGAGAAACGGCGCTGTATCATGCTGGTAGAGCCTTGCTGACTCATCACGATTGCTTTTGCAACTTCTTCAAACAGAGCGTCTATGTTATGCCCGTCAAGATTGTTTTTGCCGATGTCTCCACCTTCTTCTACTGCCGGTTCAGGCAGTTCCATCGGCTCGACAGGTCCGGGTTGGTTTGATATATATTGTGTTATCCGTTCAATTTCAGGCGTGTCGATGAACGCACATTGCACTCTGACCGGGTCGTTTCCGTTCAGGAACAGAAGGTCGCCTTTACCGATAAGCTGGTTGGCGCCAGGCCTGTCAAGAATTGTTCTTGAGTCGATCATCGCACTTACTCTGAAAGCCATTCTTCCGGGGAAGTTGGCCTTGATGTTACCGGTGATTATTGATGTAGTCGGACGCTGTGTCGCAATGACCATGTGTATGCCAACCGCGCGTGCCAGCTGGGCAATACGCGCTATAGGCATTTCTATTTCTTTTCCGGCTGTCATTATAAGATCGCCAAACTCGTCGATTACAACAACAATGTATGGCATATATTCATGTCCGTCAGTAAGTCTTAGCTGATGGTTTACATATTTTTTGTTATATTCTTTGATGTTTCTCGCTCCGGCTTGTTTGAGCAAGTCATATCTTGTATCCATCAGTCTGCACAAACTGTTGAGTGTCTTGATTACTTTGGTTACATCTGTAATGATCGGTTCTTCTTCGTTGCCTGGAATTTTGGCCATAAAGTGGTTGGCTATGGGGGCATATACACTGAACTCTACCTTTTTGGGGTCAATTAAGACTATTTTAAGCTCATTGGGGTGCTTTTTGTAAAGTAAGGATGTTATTATGGCATTTAGTCCTACTGACTTACCTTGTCCTGTAGCTCCGGCAACTAACAGATGCGGCAGTTTGGTCAGGTCAACCATAAAGATTTCGTTTGTTATAGTCTTTCCTATAGCCAACGGTAAGTCCATTGTTGTTTCCTGGAAACGTTTCGAGTTTAATATACTTTCCATTGAAACAATGTTCTGTTTTGCATTAGGAACTTCTATTCCGATTGTACCTTTTCCCGGTATCGGTGCAATGATACGTATTCCTAAAGCAGCAAGGCTGAGTGCTATGTCATCTTCAAGATTTCTTATTTTTGATATTCTTACTCCTTCGTCAGGTGTAATTTCATATAACGTAATGGTTGGGCCGACTGTGGCGGTTATAGTCTTTATTTGTACTCCGAAACTGTTAAGAACTTCGACAATGCGGTTTTTGTTTGCCGTCTGTTCTTTCATGTCGATGTAAGGTTTGCCGTCGTTTTCGTATTTCTTTAGCAAATCAAGAGTGGGATATTTGTATTTGGTCCATGGCTCTTTGGGATTTATCGGTGTGGATAAATCGTTTTTGCCTGCGACGTATTTTGAGTCTGCCTGCTTTTCGTTTTTTATATCGATGATAATCATATCATTTTCTTTCGGCTTCTTTTGGTCTTTTTCGTTTTTTATGTCTTCTTTTGTAATATTTGTTTCTTGGATATTCCCGCTTGTTATTATTGCGCTTCCATCATTTCCAAATTCAACTTTTTGAGTCTCTGGATCGTCAAAAACCTCAGGGTCATCCAATGTTTCTACGGGTTTGACGTTGAATTTAACCTTGTTGTTAAGTATGCCGATAGGGTTTAATATGTTTCTTATAATATTTATTGTCTCTTTACTCAAATAAACGAGGAATATCAGAGCAGTCGATAGTAATATTGCAATAAGGCCGTAAACGCCGACTATATTTTCAATGAACTGGCAACAATAAAGTCCGTGATCTCCTCCGGGATTAAATACAGAGTTGCCCATTATGGGTGTGAGTGTTTTTGCAAAAGTTATTGACAGCCAAATCATTGCGATAGACATGCAGAGAAACAGCCTCAGCAGGTTTATTTTGTATGCTCTTACAAGTTTCAGTCCTGTCAGGCATAGGAAAGCCGGAATTATGAATGCTGACAATCCGAAACATCTTGAAATAAAAAAATAAGAAATCAAAGCTCCGAACGGACCGCAGCTGTTTTGAAATTCTCTTTCGGTGTTAAGCATATCACCAGGTCGTAGATCCAATAATATGCTTTGGTCTGCTTTACCTGTGGAGAAGAACGAGGTGAAGGCGATAATGGTATATATGGACGATAAAATGAGAATAATGCCTAATATAAAGTTGATTTTGTCATTCTGAAAGACGTTCTTAAATCCTATTACCTCAACAAACGATTCCTCTTTATGCTTTTTATTCTTGCTCATCGGTATATGTGAATGTTTTATTTGCAAAAGTAATCGAATTTTGTCAAAACGAGCCATGAACTCGTCTTTTTTTTATATTTTTGCACACCCTAACGTAAAGTTCTTCTTGACTTTAAATATCGGATAGATGAAGAAAATCATATATAGTAAATTTGACAAACATGATA
>CALNFG010000012.1 GCA_939792625.1 uncultured Prevotella sp. | reverse complement strand
TTTTGAAACGCTGTTTTTAATGCCTGATATCTGTTTAATTGTCGTATTTTTATTCGCAGATGCTTCTGAAATGAAATATGTACATTGCAAATGTGACGATTTATGTTGCTCAGACGGCGGAAATGGTTGTTATGTATATGTGTTTTTAAATATTTTAATAGTGTGTAAAGGCAGACATATAAAATATTTTTTGTAACTTTGCGCTCGGAAAAAAGAAAGTGCTGGCGGACGTCAGTCAGACTACGTGTGTCAGATAACTCTCATTTACCGCTTTATACGACAATAGGTATATGTTTCAAGGAATTATTTTAACCCTTTAAAATAAAGAAAGATGATTAAAATTGGTATTAACGGTTTTGGCCGTATTGGTCGTTTCGTATTCCGCGCTTCTCTTGAAGAGGCTAACAAGAACGATGTTGTTGTAGTTGGTATCAACGACCTTCTGCCTGTTGATTACATGGCTTATATGCTGAAGTATGACACAATGCACGGACGTTTCGACGGTACGATTGAGGCTGATGCTGAGAAGAACGAACTCATCGTTAACGGCAACCACATCCGCATTACTGCAGAGAAAGACGCAGCAAATCTGAAGTGGAACGAAATCGGTGCAGAATACATCGTTGAGTCAACAGGTCTTTACCTGACTATGGACCGTGCTGAGAAGCACCTCCAGGCCGGAGCTAAATATGTAGTTCTTTCAGCTCCTTCAAAGAAAGGTGAGGACGGCCGTCAGGCTGACATGTTCGTATGTGGAGTTAATACTGATACATACGCAGGCCAGACAATCGTTTCTAACGCATCTTGCACAACCAACTGCTTGGCTCCTATCGCAAAGGTGCTGAACGACAAGTTCGGTATCGAGAATGGTCTTATGACAACCGTTCACTCAACAACTGCTACTCAGCGTACAGTTGACGGTCCTTCAATGAAGGATTGGCGTGGTGGCCGTGCTGCAGCCGGCAATATCATCCCGTCTTCAACAGGTGCAGCCAAGGCTGTAGGTAAGGTTATTCCTGAACTGAACGGCAAACTGACTGGTATATCCATGCGTGTTCCGACTTTGGACGTATCAGTTGTTGACCTGACTGTAAACCTGAAGAACCCTGCAACCAAGGAAGATATCTGCAAAGCAATGAAAGAGGCTTCTGAAGGCGAGCTGAAGGGTGTTCTCGGATACACAGAGGATAAAGTGGTTTCTTCTGACTTTCTGGGTTGTCCGTTGACATCTATTTTCGATGCTGATGCAGGTGTTTACCTGACAGACAAGTTCGTAAAGGTTGTTTCTTGGTATGACAACGAGATTGGTTATTCTCACAAGGTGATCGACCTCATCAAGATCATGAAGAAGCACAACGGATAATTACAAGTTATTTTATATAAATTAAAAATAAACCGCCCGACATTTGCCGGACGGTTTATTTTTTGTATATTTGCTGCGTATTATGGCAAGATTATGCCGGAATGATTGTTTATAAAGGAGACAGTGAAGAATAAGATGATAACAATACTCGGGCCTACGGCTTCAGGCAAGACTGCGTTGGCAGCTGCGCTGAGTGCGGATATCGGTGCTGAAATCATAAGCGCCGACAGCCGCCAGGTGTACAGGCGCATGGATATAGGCACGGGCAAGGATTTGGCAGATTACTGTGTTGGCGGTGTGCATGTGCCTTATCATCTTATAGATATAGTAGAGCCAGGTACCAAGTATAATGTATTTGAGTATCAGAAAGATTTTCTCACAGCATATAATGACATGACAGAGCGTGGAGTCACGCCGGTGATGTGTGGAGGCTCGGGGCTTTATATCGAGGCCGTGCTGAAAGGATATAATCTTTCACCTGTTCCTGAGAATGTGGCATTAAGGCAAAGATTAAGCGGCAAGACATTGGAGGAACTGACGGGAATACTTGTCAGCTTGAAGCGTGAGAACGGCTCGAACATGCACAACGGTACAGATGTTGACACGGCTAAGCGGGCCATACGTGCGATAGAGATAGAGACATATAACAAGGAACATCCCGTTAGGACGGAATGTTGTTTTCCGAAAATCGATTCGGTCATAATCGGTGTGGACGTAAACAGGGATGAGCGCAGGCGCAAGATAACAGCCCGTCTTCGTCAGCGGCTTGGCAGCGGTATGATAGATGAGATAAGAGGCCTGCTCAACGAGGGCATATCGGCTGAAGATTTGATTTATTACGGCCTTGAATATAAATACGTGACAGAATATGTTTTGGGAAAAATATCTTATGACGATATGTTCTGTCATCTCGAAATAGCTATTCACCAGTTTGCCAAGCGTCAGATGACGTGGTTTAGAGGCATGGAGCGCAGAGGGTTTAAGATAAACTGGATAGACACGATGTTGCCAATGGCGGAAAAGGTGCGGCTGGTGAAAAAATTATATTATAATGGCGGTGAAAATGTTTGAAAATAAGCAATCAACAGATATGACAATGGCAAATACCCGATGGGGAGTTCTGTATTGTCCTAAGCACAACAGGGCAGGGGCAAAGAAAAAATGGAACAAGATAGAGAACTGTTTGCGCGAGCAGAACATAGATTTTGATTTTGTTCAGAGTGAGAAACAGGAAGGTGTTGTCAGACTTGTGAACATGTTCATAAGTAACGGATATAAGACAATAATCATTGTCGGCGGTGATTCGGCGTTGAATGATGCCGTAAACTGTTTGATGGCTGTAGATAAGGAACGGAGAGACTCCATTGCGTTCGGGCTGATACCTAACGGGCTGATGAACGATTTTGCTCATTATTGGAATTTTAAGGAAAGTGAAATCGAACAGACGGTAAAATGGCTGAAAGAAAGGCGTATACGCAGGATTGATTTGGGCTGCATACGCTACACTAACGCCAAGGGTGAGAAATGTCATCGCTATTTTCTTAATTGTGTTAACATCGGTCTTATCTCGGCCATAATGAATCTGCGCAGACAGACAAGGCGAGTGTTCGGCTCAAGAACATTGTCGTTTGTAGGTTCGCTTATTTTGCTGATATTTCAGAGACTCGATTATAAGATGTCTCTTAAAATCAATTCGGACGTGATTGACCGGAAAGTCATGACCGTCTGTGTCGGCAATGCTTCAGGTTACGGTCAGACACCTAACGCAGTGCCGTATAACGGACTGTTGGATGTCTCAGTAGTATATCATCCGGAGATGACACAGCTGTTTGAAGGTTTTTATCTTCTTATTACCGGTAAGTTCTTGAATCATCATAGTGTACATCCGTATCGTACAAACGAAGTAAGAGTTAATGAAGCTGTCAAGGCACTGGTAAGCGTGGACGGACGACTGATGAAAACTCCGGTGGGGCCTTACAGCATAACCGTTGAGCAGGAAGTCGTCAATTTTATTATACCGTCATGAGTTTGAACGCTGTCGGGCGTTCAAGTTCTTGTTGTTTATACATTTTGTTGTGATAAAATTGCTGTATGGTGAAAAAAACTTATATTTTTTTTGCCATAAAAAATAATTTTATTACCTTTGAAAGGTCCTTAAAGGTGAATTTGTCAACTTCACCATATTGGGCTTTGATATTTGAAAACTTTAAATCTTCTAAATTATACCATGAGTTATCTTAGATTTGAAAAAGCTCTGATGACAAACTTGGAAGAATCCCTTTCAAGAGAATTGTTGCGTACAAACCGTTCGGGGGCTTATTCCTGTTCAACCATCGTGGATTGCAATACAAGCAAGTACCATGGTTTGTTGGTTGTGCCCGTTCCGGAAATGGACGATGACAATCACGTGTTGCTGTCTTCTTTGGATGTAACGGTAATCCAACATGGTGCAGAGTTTAACCTTGGTCTGCATAAATACCAGGGGAATAACTACAGCCCCAAAGGACACAAGTACATCCGCGAGTTTAATTGTGACAAGGTGCCGACAACCGTATATCGTGTAGGTGGCGTATTGTTGAAGAAGGAAGTTGTATTCCAGCATTATGAGAACCGCATCCTGATACGTTATACGTTGGTTGATGCTCACAGTGAAACAGTATTGAGGTTCAGGCCCTTTCTTGCTTTCAGAAGCGTAAGGCAGGTTACGCATGAAAACTCTACTGCCAGCCGTGAATATCACCTTGTTGATAACGGAATCAAGACTTGTATGTATGCAGGTTATCCGGACTTGTACATGCAGTTCAGCAAGACAAATGATTTTGTATTTACTCCCGACTGGTACAGAGGCATAGAGTATCCAAAAGAGCAGGAATGTGGTTATGCTTCAAACGAAGATTTGTATGTGCCCGGATATTTTGAAATGCACATTAAGAAAGGAGAAAGTATTGTTTTCGCTGCTTCTACCTCAGAAATAAAGACAGCCTCCTTGAAGCATTTGTTTGAAAAAGAAGTTGACGACCGCGCTCCACGTGACAATTTCTTCCATTGCCTGGTGAATGCAGCTCACCAGTTCCACAATCGTACGAGTAAAGACGAACGTTATATCCTTGCAGGCTATCCGTGGTTTAAGTGCCGCGCCCGTGACACGTTTATTTCTCTTCCCGGTCTGACTCTTGCCATTGATGAGCAAGATTATTTTGAGTTGGTTATGAAGACTGCGGAAAGAGGTGTAAGGGAGTTTATGGAGAACAAACCGCTTTCTGTAAAAATCACTGAGATTGAGCAGCCGGATGTCTTTTTGTGGGCAGTATGGGCCATACAACAGTATGCCAAGTCTGCAGGTGAAGAGAAATGTCTCGGTATGTATGGTGAATTTGTGAAAGACATTCTTTGCTACATAATAGGCGGTAATCATCCCAATCTTCGTCTTGACGCAAACGGGCTGGTATACGCAGACGGACATAGTAAGCCGGTGACGTGGATGAATTCGACAGTCAATGGACGCCCCGTAGTACCGAGAACCGGATATATTGTAGAGTTTAACGCCTTATGGTATAATGCTCTTAAATTCGGTGCCAAACTTGCATTACTTAAAGATGACAAAGAAAAAGCAAATGAGTGGGAGAAGATTGCCGAGCTGTGTAAACAGTCATTTGTCGCAACATTCTTGAATGATTATGGTTACCTGTTTGATTATGTTGACGGAAGCATGATGGATTGGAGTGTCCGTCCAAATATGATATTTCCTGTGGCGTTCGATTATTCTCCATTGTCCCAAGACCAGAAAAAGAGCGTTCTCGATGTATGTACTCGTGAACTTCTTACACCGAAAGGTTTACGCTCTTTGTCGCCTAAGAGCGGAGGTTACAATCCGATGTATGTCGGACCACAACGCGATTACGCTTATCATCAGGGTACAGCCTGGCCTTGGCTCGGCGGATTTTATATGGAAGCGTGCCTTAAGTTGTACAAGCGGACTCGCCTGAGCTTCATCGAGCGTCAGATGGTTGGTTACGAAGATGAAATGTTGATAAATTGTCTTGGTACAATTCCGGAGTTGTCGGATGGTAACCCGCCGTTCCGCGCACGTGGAGCAATATCTTTTGCGATGAACGTGGCTGAGATTTTGAGAACCTTGAATCTTCTTGAAAAATATTCTTATGTAAAATAACGGAGGAGCGATATGAAAGTATTAATGTTTGGTTGGGAGTTTCCTCCTCATATTCTTGGAGGCTTGGGCACTGCAAGTTACGGTATAACAAAGGGCCTTTCAGAACAAGGTGACATGGACATAACATTCTGTCTCCCAAGACCGTGGGGAGATGAGGATAAGAGTTTCATGAACATCATTGCGATGAATGCAGTTCCCATAGCTTATCGTGATGTTGATTATGATTATGTAAAAAGCCGCATAGGTAATGTTATGTCGCCCGAGATGTATTACAGTTTGCGTGACCATATCTATGCAGACTTTAATTATATGCTGGTTAATGATCTTGGTTGCATTGAGTTTTCGGGAAAGTATCTTGATAATTTGCATAGCGAGATTAACAATTATTCTATTGTTGCCGGTGTTGTTGCAAGGCAGCAGGAGTTTGATATCATACATGCTCATGACTGGCTGACTTATCCTGCTGGAATACATGCCAAGAAAGTAAGTGGCAAACCTCTCTGTATACATGTTCATGCAACA
Source organism: uncultured Prevotella sp. (assembly GCA_939792625.1). Classification (GTDB taxonomy): domain Bacteria; phylum Bacteroidota; class Bacteroidia; order Bacteroidales; family Bacteroidaceae; genus Prevotella. Next base: position 19,592 of record CALNFG010000012.1, on the reverse strand, counting down.
GACTTTGACAGAAGCCGCGGTAATGTGAATCCTACGGTTTATTCAATAGAAAAAGACGGCATGGACAATGCCGACTGCATAATGTGTGTCAGTGAACTTACGCGCCAGACGGTCATAAATCATTACCATCAGGACCCGCGTAAGTGTTTTACCGTACATAATGCTGTTTATCCTTTGCGTCAGGAACTTCAGGATATACCGCGTCCGGATCATACGAATAAGGAAAAAGTTGTAACGTTTTTGGGTCGTATAACCATGCAGAAAGGGCCTGAATATTTTGTTGAAGCTGCAAATATGGTGCTTCACCGTACGCGTAATGTGCGTTTCTGCATGGCCGGAAGCGGCGACATGATGGATGCAATGATTTATCTTGCAGCAGAACGGGGAATAGCAGACCGTTTCCACTTCCCAGGCTTCATGAGAGGCAAGCAGGTTTATGAATGTCTGAAGGATTCTGACGTCTATGTGATGCCGTCAGTCAGTGAGCCGTTCGGAATTTCTCCTCTTGAAGCAATGCAATGCGGAACTCCGACGATTATATCAAAGCAAAGCGGTTGTGCCGAGATTCTGACAAACTGCATAAAGGTGGATTACTGGGACATACATGCGTTGGCTGATTCAATATATTCAATTTGTCATAATGACAGTCTGTTTAATTATCTGCAAACAGAGGGTAAACATGAAGTTGACCAAATAACATGGGAGAAAGTTGGCTTATGGATACGTGAACTTTATGAACGTACTCTTGGACTGAGAAATTAAACAAAACAGATATAAATTTATAATAAAGATTAATCAAAAAAGGAATACTGCAATGAAAACAATATGCTTATATTTTGAGATACATCAGATAATACATCTCAAACGCTATCGTTTCTTTGATATAGGTACAGACCATTATTATTATGACGATTATGAGAATGAGCGGAGCATCAGTGACATTGCCGAGCGTTCATACATGCCGGCTTTGAATGCACTGCTTGAGATGATAAGGAACAACGGTAAATATTTTAAGGTTGCTTTTTCTATTTCCGGTGTGGGTTTGGAGCAATTGGAGATGCACGCTCCACAGGTTATCACCAAACTGCAAGAGTTGAACGATACAGGATGTGTTGAGTTTTTGGCCGAGCCGTATTCGCACGGACTCTCATCGCTCGTAAATGAAGAGGCTTTTGCCGCTGATGTCAAAAAACAGGCGGCCAAGATGCAGGAGTATTTCGGGCAGAAACCTACGGTGTTGAGAAATTCTTCTCTTATTTACAGTGACGATATTGGCGGTCAGGCTGCAGCCATGGGATTCAAAGGAATGCTTACCGAAGGTGCCAGACATGTATTGGGCTGGAAGTCTTCACATTATGTTTATAATTGCGCGATAGCTCCAAATCTTAAATTGCTGCTTAGGGATGTCGATTTAAGTGACGATATCAGTCTGCGTTTCAATAACAGTGATTGGGACGGATATCCTCTTTTTGCTGACAATTATATAAATCGTATAGCATCACTGCCTGATAACGAGCAGGTTATCAACATCTTCATGGAACTCTCAGCATTAGGCATAGCACAGCCGTTGTCTTCAAATATCCTTGAGTTTATGAAGGCTTTGCCTATGTATGCCAAAGAGAAAGGTATAACATTCTCTACACCTACCGAGATTTGTCTGAAGATGAACAGTGTAGGAAGTCTTGACGTACCGGATACATTGTCATGGGTTGATGAAGAGCGCGATGTCAGCTGCTGGTTGGGTAATCCGATGCAGCGTGAAGCATTCAATAAACTTTACAGTGTGGCTGACCGTGTGAGGATAGCCAATGATCCGCGAATAAACCAGGACTGGGATTATCTTCAGGCAAGTAACAACTTCCGTTTCATGACAACAAAGCCATCGAATGTGGGGTTGGATCGCGGCATATACAGTTCACCGTTTGATGCGTTTACCAATTATATGAATATTCTGGGTGATTTCATAAACAGGGTTAACTCGTTGTATCCGGAAGATATTGATAATGATGAACTCAATTCTTTGCTTACCACCATCAAGAATCAGGGTGACGAGATTGAGATGAAGGATAAGGAGATTGTCCGTCTGAAAGCAAAGGTCGAGAAAATGCAGGCAGCCGAGATAAAACTGAAAGCAAAAGTAGAAAAGGCAAAGACTGCCGCCAAAAAGTCTTCAGCAAGAACTTCGGCACACAAGGAAAACGAGGCAGAGCCGGCCAATAAAGAAGTCTGATGACCGGAGTGTGATTCTTTAGTCTAAAATAATAAAATGCAGTGTGTTACAGATTGTTATGACACACTGCATTTTTTATTTTATAGAGTCGTGCCTGTTTGTTGTCTGACTGTCAGGCATGTAATGTTGAAGGATATCTGCTGATTTATCTTCACATCCTTTAATCATGTTTCCCAACTGACGTAAGCGCGTCTGAGTGCCGGGTTTAGGGAAGCGGGTGTAATATGCCAAAGCAGATTTAAAATAGTCCAAGGCATTAACCCAATTTTCTCGGAACATGTAACAGAAGCCGAGGCGGAACAGAGCATCGCCTTTTTCGTTGTCATAACAGACAAGAAGTTGTTTCTCGTAAAGTGGTATGGCCTTGTCATATTCCTTTATTTCAAAATGGCTTTCCGCAGCTGTGTTGTAGTAGATGCTTCGCTCATGCGGAGCATACCTCTCCAGATGAGGAATGGCTGCGTCAAGATATGAACAGGCTTCTTCGTATTTCCAGTCGTAATAATAGCATATTCCGATGTACGCTTTAAATCTCGGGTTGAGATTATATTTCTTGTCCAGGCCGTTAAAAAGTATCAAGGCTTCATGATATTTGCCACCGGCGAAGTAGTCAATGGCCATACCCAACCTCTCTGTGTCAGTGATATTGTCCTCTGTCCTTTCTGCGGAAAAGAGCGGGATGTTGAGCATTAGCAGTAATGAAACGAGAAGTCTCATTTTGTGTAGAAGTCTATAAGACGTTGCAGGGCATTGCGGCATATTATGCAAAATTCAGGATTTTCGTTTGTGCGCATCCTGCAGTCCTGCATACCTCTGTAAACACCCTTCATGCTGTAGCCGGCTCCTTCAAAGAGGCCCACCTTGCTATTGATTGTTTCAGGGTCGTTGCTTTCCGGCGTAGGTACGGCAGTGCCCTGCTCAATCAGATTTTCCCATTTGCCTTTAAAGTTTTTCAGTGTGGTTATGTTGGGTTCCCACGGCTCTACATCGTGCGGATACATAGGTATCTGTTCGTTATCGTATGCGTACTCATCGGCAAGTCCGCCGAAACTGTGTCCGAATTCATGCGTCACAACGGGTTTGAACATAGGGTGGTGGGTCATTGACAGTACGTAAGAGTTGAGTATTCCACCTCCTCCATATTCGTCGGTGTTTACTAATATTATTATATGTTCATAAGGTGTGCCGGCAAGTACGTCATGCAGTCTGAACAGATTGAGGGTGGTAAGATAACGGTTGCTGTAAAATGTATCGAAGTGTGAGCCTAATGCTGTGTTTTTCCATAAGTCTTTTGACGGCTCGCTGGTGCCGCTTTCACCTGATGCAGATTTAATTGCGATAATATTAAATCTGTCTCTTGACGATTTGAACGGCTCATGCGAGAATATTGCTTCTGTGGCGGCATTTGCGTCGTTTATGTATGTGTCCATTTCGCTGTCGGTGTATCCTTCGGCCACGAATGCTATGTGGATACATTTAGACGTGTCGGCCGCGGTTTGAAGTGTTGTGTATGGCGTGACGTTTTTTTCTCCGATATGTCTGATGAGTATGTCGGTCGGGATTACGGTATGTGTGTATGACACCACCGGTTGCCGTCTGTTGTTATTCAGCGTTACCGTTATGTCAACAGTGTCTTTGGGCATCGGTATGAGGAATACATTCTCGAAAGCCTTGCCCGGACCTGCGGCATCATCGTATGTCAGCCATTCCTGAAACAGAGTGGAAAAAGAGTTTTTATATATTATGTTGTCTGACTTATGTTGTCTTACTGTAATCTGTCCGTTGCCTTCTACCGGTGTCTCGCCGAGCTTTTGTTTCTTGCCATACCATCGTGGCATGGAATAAACGTTGGCCAGACTGATTTCCTGTCTTGCCTTGTTGCCGGAAAAGATGTAGTCAAGACGTAAAGTCCTGTCGATAAAATATTTGTTGAATTCTTGGGCGCTACAGCCCAGTGTCACAATTATTGCGAATATTATGGTAGTCAATCTGTTCATGTGTGTGCATTTATTATGTTTACAATTATTGGTCACGCTGTTATGGTTCCGGATTTAACACCGTTCAGAACGGACATTTTTCCATAAGTCTTACTATATAGTCGCGCGACCAGTCTTTTTCATGCAGCGTTTGTCCGCCATATTTCAGTATGTCTATATCCATTTTCACGATATTCTTTGTGCGGGCCCTTTTTCTGTTGCCGCAAATGCGTTCGATGTGCTTCATGGCTTTCATGATATATTCAAGCTTGTGCGACGTGTGCGTGAAGACAAGACAGTTGAGAAATTTGTCCGACTCGATACCTATCGGGTTGGTCCATATTGACTCACTGAACATTATCTCTTCTCCGAACATGTCGCGCAGTTTTGTTTTGGCTTCAGATATACTGTTCTCTTGGTCGAAATTGCTTCCGAGTGAAAGTATCAGTTCTTTTTTATCTCCCATGATGCTTTGTGTGAGGTTTTCAGATGGCGTTTTTCTGTCTTTTATGAATCCGTCCTTGATTCGGACTTCATTAAACCGTAATGTTTTCAGACTGTTTTATTTGTACTTACCGTTGTTTCTTTAGGTGTAAGAAACTTAATCGTAATCTTTGACGGCTGTTTGCTTATAATGTGAAAGGCCGTCTTTTGCCTTGCCAAAGATAACCTTTCGCACGGTCAAAGGTAACCTTTGGCTGTGTTAAAGATAACCTTTGGCAAGGTTGTTTGCGGCATGACGTTGCGTCATTTCAATGCGGCTTCAGCCTTTTTCAAGTCGTCAGGAGTATCAATGCCGATTGTCTCGATGTCTGTCAGACCTACTTTTATCTTATATCCGTTCTGCAACCAGCGCAGCTGTTCCAGGCTTTCGGCTATCTCGAGGCTTGACTGTGGCAACTTCGTAATCTGTTCAAGTACGTCACGGCGATAAGCATACATGCCGATATGTTTCAGATAAGTGAAGCTGTTAATCCAGTTTTTTTTCTCTACGTTACGGATATATGGTATGATGCTGCGGCTGAAATACATCGCAAAGCCGTTATTGTCGCATATAAGTTTGGGAGAGTTGGGATTCTCCAGGTCCTCTAACGAGTCTTTTGCGGTGAACGGACGTCCCAGCGTGGCAATCATGGTCTGCGGGTCGTCGAAGCATTCGCATATTGTCTTTATCTGCCGTTCGTGGATGAACGGCTCGTCTCCCTGTATGTTGATTACCACGTCAAAGGTGCCGTCAGTCTTGCTTACGGCCTCGTTTACCCTGTCTGTGCCGCTTTTGTGAGCCGGCGAAGTCATGACAGCCTTTCCGCCGAAGCCTTCCACGGCGTTGAATATGCGGTCATCGTCGGTTGCCACGTAAACGTGTTCAAGCACTTTTGACACTTGTTCATATACTCTTTGTATCACTGTTTTGCCGCCTAATACGGCCAAAGGCTTCCCCGGAAATCGTGTTGAAGCGTATCTTGCGGGTATGATGCCGACAAAGTTCATAGTTCTGATGATTTAATATTTTTACAAAGATACTAATAATTCTCAATAATCGCAGTCGGCAGTTAGATTTTTAATAAATATTTTTGGCGTCTGATGAATTTTTATTACTTTTGGTGATAAATTCAAAAACGAGCATTGTGAAGAACTATATATTTCTATTAATAATGTGTTTTATGTCGCCGCTGGTGTGTGACGCGCAAAAAATTACTTTAGGTTCATGTGAGACAAAAGACGGCGGCATGTATCAGGGCGAGATTGTGTCGGGTAAGCCTCACGGCAAAGGCAAGACCGTTTATAAGAACGGTGACACATACGAAGGTTCTTATGTCAAGGGGAAACGCCAGGGATATGGCGTCTATACCTTTTCTGATGGAGAAAAATATGACGGAGAATGGTTTCAAGACCAGCAGCACGGCCGCGGCACTTATTACTTCATGAACAACAACAAGTATGTCGGGCTGTGGTTCAGAGACTATCAGCAGGGTCACGGAGTGATGTATTATTATAACGGAGACAAGTACGACGGCGAGTGGTATCAGGACAAGCGCAACGGTAAGGGCAAATATTCTTACGATGGCGGAGCCTATTATGACGGCGAATGGAAGAATGATGAAAAGAGCGGCAATGGCTTTTTTGACTGGGGTGACGGCACGACCTATGACGGCATGTGGCTGAACAACCGCCGGTCAGGAAAGGGTACCAACAAATATGCTGACGGCGACGTTTACATCGGAGAGTGGCTTGAGGATGTACAGAACGGTAAAGGCATATACAAGTTTCAGAATGGTGACGTTTATGAAGGCGACTATGTGCGCGGCCGGCGTACGGGCGAAGGCATATTCACTTTTGCCAACGGTGACTGTTATACAGGTCATTTTACCGGAGGTGACAAAGACGGCTATGGCGTGTTGCAATGGAAAAACGGCGACGTGTATAGCGGATATTGGAAAAACGACAGGCAGAACGGTCGTGGAAAACTTGTGAAGAAAAACGGTGATGTGTATGAAGGCAATTTCAAGAACGGCCTTTTTGACGGTGAGGTGATAATACATTTTGCAGACGGAAGCAAATTCAAAGGAATATATACGAACGGTAAGAGAAACGGCAAAGCTCTTGAAGTAGATAAAGACGGCCGGCGTTTTGAAGGAACATATAAGGACGATTTGCGTGACGGGAAATACATAGAAAAAGACCGTAACGGGAATATCGTGTCACAGGGAATGTATATTTTAGGCAACAGAGTTCAATAATCTTTTAAATTTATATTGTTATGGTAATAGACACACTTGAGAATTTGGGAAAATACGTTTCACTTAACCCGCTGTTTAAAGACGTAGTGGATTTTATAAAGTCAAACGATTTGGACAGTCTCGCCACAGGCAAGCATGAGATAAAGGGGGCAGATTTGTTTGTGAACATCCAAATAGCCAAGGGCAAGACAAAGGATGCCGCAGTGCTTGAAACCCATAAAAAGATGATAGACATACAGATACCGCTGAGCGCAGAGGAAACATACGGATATACACCGCTGTGCGATCTGCCTGAGACTGAATACAATGCTGAGAAAGATATCACCAAATATGCAGGGCTTGCTGACACTTACGTTACATGCAAGCCTGGCGAGTTTGCCATATTCTTTCCGCAGGACGGACATGCACCCTGCATATCCGACAAGTCTGAGATAAAAAAGGCTATATTCAAAGTGCTGGCCTGAGTGCCTGTCGGCGTAAGATTTGACAGTAAGAATTTAACGTAAATGAATATGGTTACGAGAAAAACCAAAACAACGACGGCCAAAAAAACGGCAAAACTTGCAGTGAGTGAGCCGGAACATATAGGTCTGGTGGCCAATGACGGCTATCTGGCTCCGTATGAGGATGCCATCCGCGGCAGACATGACCATGCCGTATGGAAGCTTAACCAGCTGACCAATAACGGCAAGAAGACGCTGGAAGATTTTGCGAGCGGTTATGATTATTACGGCCTGCATAAGGTCGCACGGGGATGGGTGTTCAGAGAGTGGGCTCCCAATGCCACGGCGATATATCTTGTCGGCGACTTCAACAACTGGCAGGAGACAGACAAATATAAGGCCAAAAGGATAGAAGGCACGGGCAACTGGGAGCTTAAAATCTCTGAGAAAGGCATGAAGCATGGCGATTTGTACAAAATGCATGTCTATTGGGACGGCGGCTCAGGCGAGAGAATACCTGCGTGGGCACAGAGGGTTGTGCAGGATGATACGACCAAAATATTCTCCGCACAGGTATGGAATCCTGAGAAGCCGTATGTGTGGAGAAAAAGAAAATTCAAACCGAACAAGAATCCCCTGTTGATATACGAGTGCCATATCGGTATGGCTCAGGACGCCGAGAAAGTGGGAACATATACCGAGTTTAAGGATAATGTCCTGCCACGCATCATCGCAGACGGTTATAACTGCATACAGATTATGGCCATACAGGAACATCCGTATTACGGATCTTTCGGCTATCATGTCAGCAGCTTCTTTGCAGCATCGAGCCGTTTTGGAACTCCTGAAGAACTCAAGGCTCTTATAGACGAGGCTCATCGCAACGGCGTTGCCGTTATCATGGACATCGTGCATAGCCATGCGGTAAAGAACGAGGTTGAAGGTCTTGGCAATCTGGCCGGCGACCCCAACCAGTATTTCTATCCAGGTGACAGGCATGAGCATCCGGCATGGGACAGCCTTTGTTTCGATTACGGTAAGGACGATGTGATACATTTTCTGTTGAGCAACTGTAAGTATTGGATGAAAGAGTTCCATTTCGACGGTTTCCGCTTTGACGGTGTGACTTCTATGTTGTATTACAGCCACGGTTTGGGCGAGGCCTTCTGCAACTATGGCGATTATTTTAACGGGCATGAGGATGACAATGCGATATGTTATCTTACTCTTGCCAACAAGCTGATACATGAAGTTAATCCCGATGCGATAACCATTGCCGAGGAAGTTAGCGGCATGCCGGGGCTTGCAGCCAGGTTTGAAGATGGCGGTTTCGGCTTTGATTACCGCATGGCCATGAACATACCCGACTATTGGATAAAGACCATTAAGGAGAAACGCGATGAAGACTGGAAACCGAGCAGCATATTCTGGGAAGTGAAAAACCGTCGTCCTGACGAAAAGACGATAAGTTATTGCGAAAGTCACGACCAGGCCCTTGTAGGTGACAAGACAATCATTTTCCGTCTGATTGATGCTGACATGTATTGGCATTTCAAGAAAGGTGATGAAAATGACACCGTACACCGTGGCATTGCCTTGCATAAGATGATACGTCTTGTCACTGCTGCGGCCATCAACGGCGGTTATCTGAACTTCATGGGTAACGAGTTCGGTCATCCGGAGTGGATTGATTTCCCGCGTGAAGGTAACGGCTGGAGTTAAAAATATGCCCGCCGGCAGTGGAATCTTGTTGACAATCACGACCTTTGTTACCATTATCTTGGCGACTTTGACCGTGAGATGCTTAAGGTGATAAAGAGTGTACGCAATTTCCAGAAGACTCCGGTGCAGGAGATATGGCATAACGACGGTGACCAGATACTGGCGTTCATGCGTGGTGACTTGATATTTGTGTTTAATTTCAGTCCTAACCGTTCGTTTACCGATTACGGTTTCCTTGTGCCGACAGGGTCGTATGACGTAGTGCTGAACACCGACTCAAAGAATTTCGGTGGCAACGGTCTGGCTGACGACACTATGACCCATGTCACCAACTATGACCCTCTTTATGTAAAAGACCATAAAGAATGGTTGAAACTTTATATCCCGGCACGTTCTGCCGTAGTATTAAAGAAAAACTGATATGGCTCGTAATGACGTAAAAAACAATAGCACACTGCTTCAATTCGCGTGTGCTATTGTTTTCATTTTGTTTGTTTTTATATATTTGTATTTCTTCCAGTCAGATTTGTTGTTCATGTTGCAGCATGTCTTGTCGGGAGGTGCCACCCGTTATGACCGCACTGTCGGGGCTGTACTTATAACGTTGGTGTTATATCTGTTACAGATAGGGGTAAATAAGATAACCCGTTTTGGAGGCGGTCTTCATGCTCTTACTTACGTTCCTTCGTTGTCGTTGTTGTTGATGCTGACCGGTGTCGACACAGATTTTGTTTCCGGTCCGTTATCTGTAACGCGGCTGGTGTTGGCTTTGCTGTTTATTGTTACATTCGTATTGTTTGCCGTGATTTACGGCGTTAATCATAAAAACTGTTCTGCAGATGCGTCGGGCAGTTCTTCGGAGGTAGAGCAGTTATGGAAGAATCTGTTGACCTTGTCATTGATGTTTATCGTTGTCTGTTTGTGTGGAAATACAGACAGAGTGTTTCACTACAGGTTGCGTATGGAGCGTTTTTTATGTTCCGGAAATTATGCCGAGGCATTGGAGGTGGGGGAAAAGTCTGATGATGCTGATTCAAGTCTTACCATGCTTCGTGTTTATGCTCTGTCCCGAAGTAAGCAATTAGGAGACCGTCTCTTTGAATATCCGCTGGCCGGGGGCTCTGATGCTTTGTTACCTGACGATCAGAACGTAAGATGCCTGTTCTTTCCGGAAAGCAATATACTCAGAAATTTAAGCATACGCAAAAAAGGTGTAATGTCATCCATGCAGTATTTGCTTTATATTGAGGAGAACGGACTTGCCATGAAATCTGTCACCGATTATATTCTTTGCGGTTATCTTTTGGATAGAGATATTGACAGCTTTGTGCGTTTTATTAAAGGAAAATATGTCCTGTCTTCTCCGGCATTGCCTAAACATTATAAAGAAGCTCTTACGTTGTACACACATCTTAGGGCTAATCCCATACTTGTGTTCCATAATGAAGTGATGGATGCCGACTATTCCGATTTTCAGAAACTTGAGAAAGAATACGGTAACGAGCTTGAGCGTATGTCGCAAGTCAGAGACGTTTACGGTGATACGTATTGGTTTTATTATTTTTACGGTGAAGATAAAAAATAGTCAAGACAGCTATTTTTCAAGAAAATAATTCCGCTTTTTATCATCTTTGATTTTTCAAAAGATTGTAAAAGCGGAATTTTATTGTTTGTAAACATTATTGCGGTTATTTTATCTGTACCTGTTGATATCCAACCAGTCTGTCAGTGCGTTCACCTTGTCCGCGATAATAGACCAAAGCCTGATATTTGTTTTCGGTCTGATAGAAACTTCCTTCTGACGGGACAACACGGCTTGTTCCGTTATTGTCAATCATTACGAATTGGTATGAATAGTATCCTTGTTTCTGCAAGATTGTCGCATAATAGCATTGTTCGGTTTCGTCATACTCCATTTTGTATTCCGGCGTAAACTGATCGTTAGTCCATGCTCCGTTCAGGTAAATGTCGCCGTCAAAACGTTGTGGAACTTTAAGAGTGTAGTTTACGAAGACATATTCTGAGGCTATGTCGTTTTCAATGTTGTCACTGTTTCTTATGTAGAATGCGCCGTTGGCATCTTCGTCATACACATAGTTAAGGCGCGGGGTGCATGTGTAAGGATATGCCTGATAGTTGGTGCCGTCCCAAACTATGCGGTCAATGCCCATGGTAGGGTGTGACACATCGAGAATTTCGTATTTATGGTATTCGTTGCCGGCTTGGAATATCAGGTCCCGGTTGTGATCCCACTTCAGTCCGTCGGGCATGATGTATTGCGGCTTGGCATTTATTCGTGCATTGTCCCATCTGCGGTTTTGCATTACCACTGTCTTGATTTGTGTTGTAGGATCGTTAACATTGAGTGAGCCGTAATTTACTTGCATTGACACCTGCTGATGAGATTTGTTTATGTCTATGTCAGTGTTTGTTGTGACGTTAAGCTGTACGCCCATTATCGGCTCGACAACCATGAAACATGCTGTAAACATGGGCCGGTTGCTGTCGTTTTCGTCATATACGGTCAGTTTGTAATTTCCGCTCATCTTGAGGTTACATTGCTTGTTGGGTATCCTCAGTTTGTAGTGTGTGTACAGTGTGTTTGTGTTAATTGACTCTTCACTGTCATCAATGGTGACACCTTCCTGAAATCCTTCAATGAAATCACTTGAAAATAGTTGGTCAGAGACAGTCCAGTCGGCTTCGCAATGTTCTATCTTGTATGTATATCTGCGGTATGTGTGTGTCAGGTCGTCAAAGCTTATGTTGATGATGTTGTTGCTGTCGTGGTTGTTCAACTGGATGATTGGCAGCGACATCCATTGTTGTCCTGCCACAACCTGCAATGACGCTATGCCTCTGTCGTAAATCTCGTTTTTCTGAGCGTTTGCCCTCGTGAGGCATGCAAGTAACAGCAGTATAGGTAAAGCCTTTTTCATATTAAGTTGATTATGTCAGAATTTGATAAAATGTATGTCCGAGTCATTGGTGCGATAGGTCGGAATATCATCCTTCACGAAAGAAATCCAATGCCTCGTACAGTTCTTCTTTGGTTGCTGTCTGGTTGATTTTTATATCACCTATGTCGCCAAGCAATGTGAAGTTAATTTGTCCGGAGGTGTTTTTCTTGTCATGTCTCATAAGCTCGGTGATAGTTTCATAATCTTTGCAGGTGAACACGAATGAGCCATACACATCCTTAATATAACGCACGGTCTGCCGCATCTTGTTTGCCGGGAATCCTGTCTTGATACAGCTTAAATACAGTTCGCATATCAGTCCGAACGCCACGGCATATCCGTGCAGTATGGGGCGGTTTGTTCTCAAGGCGAATGCTTCAAACGCATGGCCGGCAGTGTGTCCGAGGTTAAGAGCTTTTCTCAGCCCTGTTTCCAAAGGGTCTTTTTCTACAATGTGTTCTTTTACTTTTATGCTGTCGGCCACCATGCTTTTCAGCGCGGAATAGTCAGGATTTAGAATATCAAAGCATAACAGACTGCTCCACATTTCGTTTGAGCTTATCAGTCCGTGTTTCAGCATTTCCGCATATCCTGAGCAGATGTTGTCTTTGTCTGACGTTTTGAGGAAATCCGTGTCTATAATCACAGTCTTTGAATCATTGAACACACCGATTTCGTTTTTCAGACCGTTGAAGTTTATACCCGTTTTTCCTCCAACAGATGCGTCAACCATGGCAAGAAGTGTGGTGGGAATGTTTATGAAATTCATTCCGCGTTTGAATGTTGATGCGGCAAAGCCTCCCAAATCAGTTACCATGCCTCCACCTACATTTATCATGCAAGAGTGGCGTGTACCTCCGTTGTCGCTTAATTTTTTCCATACGTGTGTCAACGATTCAATACCTTTATGCGTATCGGTAGGTTTGATGGTTATGATCATGGCATCAGCGAGGCACGGTGTGTCGATGAGCAGCGGCAGACATTTGTCTCTTGTCGTTTCATCGGCAAGGATGAAAAGCCTGTCATGTTCACATCCGGCAACAGCTTTTGAAATTTCTGCTTTCAGACATTTAGAAATGATAATTTCTTGTTTCATAATCATATAGATATTGTAACGTTTGCAAAAGTAATCATTTTTGTCGATAAACGGAGCTTTTCCAATATTTTTAATATTTGGACAATTAAACCGACAAATGTAAAAAACGTCTAAAAACAGAAACAAACAAATTACATAATGAAAAAGATATTGCTTTTAATATGCTTCGCATGCTGGGTTGTGATGTCGGCATTTTCACAAAATGTTAAAATATCAGGTACTCTTATCGACCGCGACACCAAAGACGGAGTGATGCTTGCCACGGTGCAGATGCTTAAGTCAGACAGTACTTATGTGAAGGGAGTGTTGAGTGACGATAAAGGTAATTTCTCAATAGACGTGTCTGATGCCGGAAATTATATATTGAAGTTTACCAGCGTGGGCTATACAACCATGTTTAAGAACGTGAAAGTTTCAGGTAAAAAAGACGTGGCTCTCGGCAATATTGTTTTCGGCGCAGATGCAATCATGCTGAAAGAGGCAACCGTGGTGGGACAGGCGGCGCGTGTCACGGTCAAAGAGGACACCTTTATTTATAACGCATCGGCTTACAGAACTCCTGAAGGCTCGGTTGTGGAAGAGCTTGTGAAGAGGATTCCGGGAGCGCAGGTGAGTGATGACGGAACGGTGACTATTAATGGTCAGGAAGTAAAGAAAGTTCTTGTAGACGGCAAGGAGTTTATGACCGGCGACACTAAGACTGCCCTGAAAAACCTGCCAACATCTATAATAGACAAGATAAAGACCTACAACGAAAAGAGCGACTTGGCAAAAGTCACCGGCATAGACGACGGAGAAGAACAGACAGTTCTTGATTTCGGAATCAAGAAGGGCATGAATAAAGGTGTGTTCGGAAACGCCGATGTTTCAGTCGGAACTCACAGCCGTTATTCGGAGCGGCTTATGGGGGCGTTGTTTAAAGATAGGTCAAGAGTGATGCTGATGGGTAATGCCAACAACGTGAACGACCGAGGCTTCTCCGGTGGAGGCGGCCGTTTCGGCGGAGGCCGGCAGGGACTTAATTCGTCGAAAATGCTGGGAGCTAATTTCAATCTTGAGCCGAGTGACAAGTTTAAACTTGACGGCAGCGTAAGATGGAACCATTCAAACGGAAATGTCCGTACCGAACAGTCGTCCGAAAACTTTGTAAGTACGGTCGGTTCTTTCTCAAACAGTCTGAGTCAGAGCTTTTCCAGTTCTGACAGTTGGAATGCACGTATGCGTCTGGAGTGGAAACCTGACACGATGACAAACATAATGTTCCGCCCGAACTTCAGTTATACCATCAGCGACGGTAAGTCTTCAAGCATGAGTGCCTCGTATAACGACGATCCGTATCTTTATGTGTCAGACCCGCTTTCGGCCGAGGCAATAGCTCAGCTGGCGGCAGATAGTCTGATGGTAAACACGCGGTCAGGCAGTTCGATAAGCTATTCTGACAGCAAATCGGTAGGAGCCATGCTGCAGCTGAACAGAAAACTCAATTCAAAGGGACGTAACGCAACTGTACGTGCAGACGTAAGTTATAGTGATGGCGACAGCAAGAGCCTGAGCATATCAAACGTACATCTGTATCAGGTGATGAACGCTTCGGGCAATGATTCAACTTATCAGACCAACCGCTTCAATACCACTCCGACAAAAACTCTGAATTACGATTTGCAGTTTACTTACAGCGAGCCTATATTCAGGGCCATGTTTCTGCAGTTCAGTTATAAGTTTACTTACAAATACAACAAGAGCGACCGTTCCACATACGATTTCAGTAATTTGGGCGAATCGTTCTTTGATGGCGTTGTCAACGATTATCGTGGCTGGAACAATTACTTCTCGCTTCTCGGCCAGCCGCTGGACAGTTATCTTGACGATGCTCTCAGCCGTTATTCCGAGTACAAGAATTACATACACGACATTCAGGTTATGCTGAGAGTGATACGCGAAAAGTATAATCTCAACGCCGGAATAATGGTGCAGCCGCAGAAGACGCGCTTTGTGCAACGTTATCAGGGAGTCAATACAGACACGGTGAGGACGGTTGTCAACGTTACTCCTACGTTCGACTTCAGGTACCGTTTCTCTAAATTGAGCAATCTCCGTATAAATTATCGTGGAACGACATCGCAGCCGAGCATGTCAGATTTGTTGGATATCGTTGACGACAGCGACCCGCTCAACATAACCATGGGTAACCCCGGACTGAAGCCTTCGTTCACCAATACATTCAGATTGTTTTACAACAACTACATCCAGGAACACCAGCGGGCACTCATGGCTCACGTAAATTACAGCAATACGCGCAACAGCATAAGCAACAAAGTTACGTATGACGAGCTTACCGGCGGCCGTACAACGCGCCCTGAGAACATCAACGGTAACTGGAACGTGTCAGGAGCCTTCATGTTCAATACCGCCATTGATTCAGCCGGCTTATGGACAGTCAATACGTTCACCAACGTGAGATATAACAATTATGTGGGCTATCTCTCGTTGGACAACAATTCGGATTCACGCAAAAACACCACTAAGACAGCTCAGATAGGCGAGCAGCTGACGGCAAGCTTCCGCAACAGCTGGCTCGAAGTGTCTCTCGACGGCTCGCTTGATTATACGCATACCCGTAACCTCCTGCAAAGTCAGAGCAATCTTGACACGTGGCAGTTTTCTTACGGAGGTTATGTCAACGTATATCTGCCGTGGGGTACGAGTCTCTCGTCTGACATCCACCAGAACAGCCGCAGGGGGTACAATGACAGTTCAATGAACACCAACGAGCTTGTATGGAATCTGCAGCTGAGCCAGAGTTTCTTGAAAGGCAATGCCCTGACAGTTTCGCTTCAGTTTTATGACATACTCCGCAATCAGAGCAATTTCAGCCGTGTAATAAATGCGATGCAGCGCAGCGACACCCAATATAACAGCATAAACAGCTATGCCATGCTTCACGCCGTTTATCGTATCAATCTTTTTGGTGGTAAAAGCAAGGGCACGGCAAGGCCCGATCGTCCGGGCAGACCCGGCGGCGACGGACCACGCGGCAATGGTTTCGGAGGCCGGCCGTTCCGCGGCGGCTTCGGCGGTCGCTGACATCAGTCGTTAATCTTTTGTGAGCTTTCAATATGAAAGGTCATTCTTTGTCTTGCGAAAGGTTACCTTTTACAAGGTGAAAGGTTACCTTTTGCAGGCCGAAAGGTTATCTTTTGCGATGTGTCTGCTATGTCCTTACAAAATGAAAGTTAATCATGCATCATTCGTGCCAATATGTAATGGCTGCATGGTTTTTACCCGTTGTATCTGTCGGAGGTATGTGTCATGCTGATAGGATGTATGTATTTGTGGTAAAAAATAAAGCGGTGGCTTTCACAAGCAACCGCTCTATATCTTCAATAGGTATTAGTTTTTTAAGGTAAAAAGATTGTTTTCAGGATAACAGTTGCAAATATAACCACTTTTTTATTATTAACCAAATAATATCAAAGATTTATTTAAGCCCAAAAATATGTGCGCCCACACAAACACTTTATTTAATATAACTTAACTGTTACAGGTTGATGTAATGGTAAAAACAAAGGTTTTACAAGGCAAATGTATATGTTGTTTTCACTTTTTAGTGATATATATTTGTTTTTATGGACAAAACATTGTACTTTTGGCGTATGAAAAATAGTGTGTTAAGCTGTAATAGGCTGTTTCTTATCATTTGTTTGCTTTTGTTGAAAGGCATCAGCGGTTATTCCAACACCCCCTCAAAGCGTGAGTTCAGAGGGGCGTGGATACAATGTGTTAACGGCCAGTTTTTGGGTATGGGCACTCTCCGTATGCAGGAGACACTTACCTATCAACTTGACAGATTGAAGGAATGTGGCGTAAATGCTATAATATTTCAGGTAAGGCCTGAATGTGATGCGTTATATGAAAGCCCGTATGAGCCGTGGAGCCGTTTTCTCACAGGGCGTCAGGGACAGGCTCCTTCGCCGTATTGGGACCCTTTGGCATGGATGGTGGAACAGTGTCACAAGCGTGGCATGGAGCTGCATGCGTGGATTAATCCATACAGGGCAAAGACGAAGACAACGAACATGTTGTCGAAAAGCCATGTTGCGGTAAAACATCCGGAAATGGTGTTTGCTTATGACGGGCAGCTGATATTGAATCCCGGAATACCCGAATGTCGTGATTATATCTGCAAGATTGTGGCTGACATTGTGGCAAGGTATGACATCGACGGTCTGCATATAGATGACTACTTTTATCCGTATCCGGCGGCGGGGCAGTTAATACCCGACGATAAGGAGTACATGACGTATGGCAACGGAATAAGAGACCGTGATGATTGGCGTCGTTACAACGTGAACATCTTCATGAAACAGCTGTATGAGACGATACACGACGTAAAGCCGTGGGTAAAGTTCGGCGTGTCGCCTTTCGGTATTTACCGTAATAAGAAAAGCGATCCCGTAATGGGCAGTATGACGAACGGATTGCAAAATTATGATGACCTCTATGCCGATGTGCTGATGTGGGTCAATAACGGGTGGGTAGATTACTGCGTTCCACAAATCTATTGGGAGATAGGGCATAAGGCTGCCGATTATGCCACGCTTATAAAATGGTGGGACAGATATGCCGGAAAACGGCATCTTTACATAGGCGAGGATGTGGTAAGGACAGCTAAAAGCGCAGATTTACGTAATCCGAATATAAACCAGCTGCCGGCAAAGCGTAAGTTGCATGATGAAATGTACAATGTTAACGGCACAGTGCTGTGGTATGCCAAAGCCGTTGTTGACAACATCGGGAATTATGGCTCGCTGCTGGAAAAGGTATATTGGAAATATCCTGCTTTTGTTCCATCCATGCCGTATATCGATGGTAAGGCACCTAAGCGTGTACGAAAAATGAAGATATTGTATGTGGACGGTGACTTGGTGTTGTTCTGGAAAGCCCCTAAGGGGAAAGGATGGAAAAACGAAGCCTCGAAATATGTCGTTTACAGATTTGATGACGGAGAGGATATTGATATAAGCAATCCTGAAAAGATTGTGGCTGTTACTCCTGACATGTTTTATAAAATACCGGACAATTCTGTCAGGCCGGGGGAGAAAGTGTATTATGTCGTTACCGCCCTCGACCGCCTAAGCAATGAAAGCAAACCGCGGAAAAAGTCGTTTAAATATTAAGACCAATGAGAACAAGTGATTCAACCATTACTCAGATTGAGCGTTTTATTAAGAAAATAGCTCAGAAGTTTCCTTCTGTCGATGAGCCGACTATTATGACCGACATCCACTTGAGTATGTCGCAGGATACAGGTGAGCTTATGGCTTTTGACGATAATGACAATGAGATAACTCGTTGCGTGATTAGTGACTGGATTGATTGCAAGGATGCTGATTTTTATGATTCGGCAGCATGTGTGATAAGAGAGGTGATAACACATTTGCATGATATCGTTGATAATATGTGCATACTTAAGCCGTTCAGCTTTGTCCTTGAGAATGACGAGCGCGAGCATTTCTCTGAGCTTTATCTTGTGGACAGTGACATCAAGATAATAGGCGGAGATTTGATGAAAGGACTTGACGAGGATTTGGACAAATTCTTGAGCGAATTGTTGAAATAGGCAATCTGATTTTTATCTTGCCGGCTTCTAAATCGGTTGAGACCAAATAAAGAGTCCCGACAGCTTGATATGCGTCGGGACTTTCTTTGTACTTTCATTTCCATGAAAGCAGTATGTAATCACTTATCGTGATTATTTTCGTTGTTATTTGTTTTTTGTCTTGGCAGATGCCTTTTCTTTTTCAGCCATTCCGCCTTTCTTTTCTCGTATTCTGCTTGTCGGCGTTCAAGATAATTGTCTGCCATGATGTGTTTTAGTTGTTTGAACTGAATTTACTGTACACAACACTTAGTGTCACGTCATCATACGGGTTGTTTTCTCCTCCTATAAGTTTGGTGCTTGTCAAGCTCATGTCATGTACAACCTTTACTATCTGTCCGGAAGAGTTTGTTGTTATGGTTACAGGAATAATGACAACCTTGTTCCAGTCTTCGTTCTCTTTTTCATTGAGCCAGTTAGGATTTGCTTCGAGTCCGGCTTCTTTTGTCTGATACATGTAGGTTATCATTCCTGAAATGTTGTTGAAAACGTAATTGTTGTACGACTCTGAGTAAGTTGCAATGAAAGACTTCTGATAGTCTATGATATTCTCATTTTCAAAAAAGCTGTACAGACTGTCTTTCGGAATCATCAGTAGTGTAGAAGGTACGTCTAACGAATATTCGCCATGATTTGTGTTATTAATGCGTGGCAGAGTCAGTTTCGCGGTATTGAGAGTGTCGTTCTCGTGTCCGTTTATAACTTCGTCGACAGGCAACGTCATTTCTGTGAATATGCCGGAAGGTGTTTTCAGATAAGTACAGC
>CALNFG010000011.1 GCA_939792625.1 uncultured Prevotella sp. | reverse complement strand
GAGACGTACAACGGAGTTACTTACACCATGCAGCCGTCAGACATCTGCTCTAACGATGACGGCGGCAACACCGCAACAAGTGCCGAGGTAGCTCCCACAGGCGCTCCTGATTCGGGCACGGACTTCAATGGAGCGCGTGATCTTGACCATTCGAGCGCCAATGTGCAGACCATGGTGAAGGCATATCTTGACTTCCTGAAGAACGATTTGGGCTATGTCGGCTTCCGTTACGACATGGTCAAGGGCTATGCCCCTGCATATACGGGCATATACAATCAGGCTTCAAATCCCGAATATTCAGTAGGGGAGTTCTGGGACGGAGTGTCGCAGATAAAGGGATGGATAGACGGCACCGCTGCCGACGGCGCCGTACAGTCGGCTGCATTCGACTTTCCTCTGAAGTATCTTCTCAACAACTGCTGCAACACCGGCAGCGGATGGAACACTCTGGCGGGCAGCAGTCTGGTGAGCGATGCCGGATACAGGCGCTATGCCGTGACTTTTGTCGACAATCATGACACATACCACCGCGAAGACCCGAGCAACGAGCTGACGGGCAACATCCTTGCCGCCAACGCCTTCATTCTTGCCGCTCCCGGCTCTCCATGCGTGTTCCTGCCCCACTGGCAGGCATACAAGCCGGAGCTGAAGCAGATGATTTACGCCCGCAACATTGCCGGAATAAGCAACGAAAGCACCTTTGAAGCTCTCAGAAGCAGTGCCTCACAGTATGCCATAAAGGTGAACGGCGACGGTGACAAGTCGGTTGTCATCCTGATGGGTAACACCGAATGGCCGCGCTCAACTGCCGATGAAGCCGATTATTACCTTGTGGAGACGGGCGACAACTTTGCCTATTATCTGTCGAAAAACGCAGAGACGGCATGGACAAGCGTGCCCACGGGGACGTATGACGGGTCGTTCAGCGTCACGCTCAGCGCCGTTACGCCCTCAGAGGGTGTCCGGATAGTCTACACCACAGACGGAACAGAGCCATCGGCAACCAACGGCACTGTTGTTGACGACGGCGCATCGCTGACCGTAGATGCCGACATGACGCTCAAGGCAGGCCTGCTTGCCGGCAGTGACGTGACCGGCGTGGTGACGAGAAAATACACCGTCACTCACTTCCAGCCGCATGACATCACGGTGTACGTCAACGTTGACAACGTAGGATGGAGCAGTGTGAACTTCTGGTCATGGGGAGGCGACGGCTCTCACGCACCCGCCAATCCGTCATGGCCCGGTGACAACGTTACCGCAACAACCGTGATAGACGGCAAGACGTGGTATTACAACACTTACAGCATCAACTCTTCTACCGATTACGTAAGCTTCGTGTTCAGCACGGGCAACGGCTCGCCGCAGACGGTCGATGTGGTTAATGTCACCGAAGACAAGTATTTTGAGGTGTCGGCCGCACAGACGGGCGGCAAGCAGCTTGTCGACGACGTTACCGACCGGTATTCCACGGGCATAAGCGGCGTTGTCACCGACGGCAACATGCCTGCTCCGCGTGCCGATGTCTATACCATAGACGGCCGCCTGGTGCGTACTGCGGGGCGCGATGTGACTGCTGCCGAAGCCGTGAAGGGACTGCCCAAAGGTCTTTACATAGTAGGAGGACGTAAGGTGGTGGTCAGGTAAAGTACTGCCGCCGGCCATTATAACCGCAACGCGCCCTTGCAGGCTGTCCTGCAGGGGCGCGTTTTCCTTATTATGCCTGAATAGTTTTTTGCAATAAGATTTTTTGCATTACCTTTGCAGCAGGTATGCGGTGTTACGGCATCCGGGTGCATTTGCTGCCGGCCGGCCATACATATTCTTATATATACAGGCGAAGTTTATTTTACAAAAACAAACAGATAAAGAGATGTTACGAAAGTTATTTGTTCTTCTGATTGCCGTCACGATGTCGGCAAAGTGCATGGCCCAGTATGAGCCTTATCACGGCGACGGTCCCGACGACTATCTGCGCCTCGTGCCGATAGTGTCGGTTTATGCAATGAAGGCAGCCGGAGTTGACAGCCAGAGTTCGTGGAAGCGCCTTGTGGTCAACACCGCCGCCTCGTTTGCCATCGACGTGGCGGTGACTTACGGGCTGAAATATTCAATCAAGTCGACCCGCCCCGACGGTACCGACAAGCGTTCGTTCCCCTCCGGTCATGCGTCGATAGCCTTTTGCGGCGCAGCCATTCTCGACAAGGAGTTCCGCAAGGTGAGCCCCTGGATAAGCGTGGCCGGATATGCCGTGGCCACGGCCACTGCCGCAGACCGCGTGGCACGCAACCGCCACCACTGGGGCGACGTGGTGGCCGGAGCGGCCATAGGCATGCTCTCTGTGCATGCGGGCTACTGGATAGCCGACAAGATAACCGGATGGAACAAGAATGTTGACGTGGCCGTCAGTCCGGTGGGGCTCAGCATGGTGATGCACCTGTGACGACAGCCGTCCGCGTTCTTTCCGCCGTGCCTCCGTGATATGCCGCAAGCCGAGCGGCCGCATCGCGGAGGCACGGCGCTTTTTGCAAGCTGCGGCGGACCTTGATTTTTGATAATTCTGCAAATTACTGAATGTCAGAAGATTATCTTTCGGGCGGCAGAAGCTTATCTTTTGCGGGGCAAGAGCTTACCTTTTGCCAAACCTTGTTTTTTGATACGCCGCGGCATCGGTCTTTATCCGCTGCACATACCGTTGCCGCCGGCCTGTGCAGCGGCGGTTAAGTGGCTGACTGTTAATGTGTGTAAACGTTTGCATCATTAAAAATATTTTTCACAAAAAAAATGCTTCACACTTATTTGTTTTATTGTTACCTTTGAGCCGTAATTAAATGACTTGTTACCTATGAATATACTTTTAAGCGTTGTTTATGGCACGAGTTTTGGCGAAGAACTCGTCTTGAATCTGATAACCGGCGTAGAGCGCGGCATAAGGCAGTCTACGCCTTACCGCATGCGTACTGTTAACGGTCGCGAGTGGACATGCAACTTGAGGCTCGACCTGCAGAAAGGCACCTTCATAGATTATTATTACAGTGTGGTGCGCGGTGAGGACAACGTCGTAAGGCGCGAGTGGCAGAACGAGCCGCACAGACTCGAAATCAACGCCTTGCGCGGCGACAGCATCACTGTGTACGACCACTGGATTGACATGCCGGACGATTCTTATCTTTACAGTTCGGCATTTACCGACTGCATACGCCGCCGCAAGACCTCACCCGTGGCTCTCAGCGATTATCCGGTAACGGCGCGCCTCAAGGTGCGCGCACCCCAGCTGGCGGGCAAGCAGCGCCTCATGCTCGTGGGCAGCGACAGCTCACTGGGGTCATGGGATGTGGCAAAGGCCGTTCCGATGTGTGAGCATAACTACAACGAATGGCTGGTTGACATCGACGTTACCAGGCTTTCGGGCAACATATTTTATTTCAAGTTTGTGGCCGTCGATGTCTACGACAGGGCAAATGTGGTATGGGAGTCGTCAGACAACCGCCGCATAGAGCTTCCGCCGATGGCCGAGGGCAATGTCGTGGTGTATGAGCTTGACGAGGCTTTCTTCCCTATCTACAATGTGAGATGTGCCGGCACGCAGGTTCCCGTGTTCTCGTTGCGCTCGAAGACCAGTTTCGGTGTGGGCGACTTCGGTGACCTCAAGAAGATGATCGACTGGATTTCGCTGACCCAGCAGCGCGTGTTGCAGTTGCTGCCAATCAATGACACCACGACCACTCACACGTGGGTTGACTCTTATCCTTACAGCAGCATCAGTATCTTTGCGCTTCATCCCCAGTATGTTGACCTCAATGCCCTGCCCGCAATTGAGGACGAGGCAGAGCGGCAGAGGTTTGAGGCCCTGAGACAGGAGCTTAACGCGCTGCCTCAGGTTGACTACGAACGGGTCAACGAAGCCAAGACCGAGTATATGAAGATTCTCTTCCTTCAGGAGGGTAAGAAGGCGCTTGCCTCACCCGAGTTCAAGGCGTTCTTTGCCGAAAGCGAGTCGTGGCTCGTGCCTTATGCACAGTATTGTTACTTCAGGGATAAATACGGAACGGCCGACTCTTCTCAGTGGCCTGACCATCAGCATTTCGACGAGAGCGAGCGCAGTGCCCTCTCCGGGCCGCGCAACGTGGCTTTCGGCAATGTGGCGTTCTATTATTACGTACAGTTTGTTCTCGACCGCCAGATGACCGGCTTGCATGACTATGCCCGCTCGAAAGGCGTCGTCCTGAAGGGTGACATCCCTATCGGCGTAAACCGCTACGGATGCGATGTCTGGGTGGAGCCGCGCTACTTCAATCTGAACGGCCAGGCCGGAGCCCCGCCTGATGATTTCTCGGTCAACGGGCAGAACTGGGGCTTCCCGACATACAACTGGGACGAGATGCTGAAAGACGGCGGCAGCTGGTGGATACACCGTTTTGATAACATGGCCAAATACTTCGACGCTTACCGTATAGACCATGTGCTGGGCTTCTTCCGCATCTGGGAGATTCCCGTTGACTCCGTTCACGGCCTTCTCGGACAGTTTGCTCCGGCTCTGGGCATGACCCGCGAGGAGATTGAGGCTTACGGCCTGCACTTCCAGGAGGCTCTGTTCACCGAGCCGTTCATCACCGACTGGGTGATAGAGCGCATGTTCGGCGAGCGTGCCGCGATGGTGCGCGACACTTATCTCGAGCCTTCTCACGACGGCCGTTACAAGATGAAGCCCGAATATGACACGCAGCGCAAGGTGGAAGCTGCGTTTGCCGGCACCACCGATCAAGACCGGCTCAACCTTCGTGACGGTCTTTACGCCCTGATAAGCGACGTGCTGTTTGTACGCGATCACAGGGACCCGAACAAGTTCCACCCGCGTATATCGGTGCAGTTCGACTTCATTTACGAGTCTCTGTACGACAGCGACAAGTACCTGTTCAACAAGATTTACAACGATTATTACTACCGCCGCAACAACCAGTTCTGGTATCGCGAGGCCATGAACAAGCTGCCCAAGATAGTCGAGGCCACACGCATGCTTGTCTGTGCCGAAGACCTGGGCATGGTGCCTGACTGTGTATCGTGGGTGATGAACGAGCTGAAGATACTCAGTCTTGAGATTCAGTCAATGCCCAAAGACCCCAGTGTGCGTTTCGGCGTACTCTCGCGCAATCCTTACCGTTCCGTATGCACCATTTCGAGCCACGACACGCCCACGCTGAGACAGTGGTGGGACGAGGACTGGCCACGGACACAAGACTATTATAACAATGTGCTGCAGAAGTACGGACCCGCTCCCCATCCGCTGCCGGGCTGGCTGTCACGCGACATCATATCGCGCCATCTGCTCTCTCCGTCGATGCTCTGCATACTGTCTTTGCAAGACTGGCTGTCAATCGACGAAAGCCTGCGTCTGGCAGACAAGGACAGCGAGCGCATCAACGTTCCGTCAAATCCGCGTCACTATTGGCGTTACCGCATGCACATAGATATTGAAGACCTTCTTGAAAGCCATGACTTCAACCAGAATGTCACCGACCTTGTCAAGGAAAGCGGCAGAATGTAGACCGGCGGAAGATGTTTGTATGATCATGAAAGCAAAGACAAAACCTTATAAACTATGCGAAAAGTAAAAGTATTATTGGCTGCGCTGCTGTTGCCGCTGGCTGCACTGGCGCAAACGGTGAAGTCGCCCGACGGCAACGTTACCGTAACATTCTCGTTGGACAACGGACGTCCCACGTATGAGATGACCTACAAGGGCAAGGCTGTGGTAAAGCCGAGCCACCTCGGACTGGAACTTGTCAAGACCAAGCATGCCAGCAAAGGCATGGAGGAGACCGACCTCATGGACGGTTTCACGATAACCAAGACCGACACATCGTCGTTTGACGAGACATGGAAACCTGTATGGGGACAGACTTCTACCATACGCAATCACTATAACGAGCTGGCCGTAACGCTCAACCAGCCTGCCACGAAGCGCAACATCCTGATACGTTTCCGCGTGTATGACGACGGAATGGGACTGCGTTACGAGTTCCCGCAGCAGAACGAACTCAACTATTTCGTGATAAAAGAGGAACATACCCAGTTTGCCATGGCCGGCGACCATACGGCATGGTGGATACCGGGTGACTATGACACGCAGGAGTATGAGAACGTGGAATCAAAGCTCTCGGAGATACGCGGACTGATGAAAGATGCCATCACGCCCAACTCTTCACAGACCCCATTCTCGCCGACGGGTGTGCAGACGGCCCTTCAGATGAAGACCGACGACGGTCTGTACATCAACATTCACGAGGCTGCCTGTGTAAATTACGCCACGATGCACCTCAATCTTGACGACAAGACGATGACATTCGAGTCATGGCTCACACCCGACGCTCAGGGCACAAAGGGCTACATCCAGACTCCGTTCAACACGCCGTGGCGCACTGTGCTGGTGAGCGACGATGCCCGCGACATGCTCTCTTCAAACCTTATACTCAACCTCAACGAGCCTTGCGCTCTCGATGATGTCAGCTGGATTAAGCCGATAAAGTACTGCGGAGTGTGGTGGGAACTTATCGTAGGCCGCAATACGTGGAGCTACACCAATGAGTATCCTTCTGTACGTCTGGGCGTTACAGACTATAAGAACAGCAAGCCCAACGGCACTCACGGCGCAAACAACGAGAACGTGAAGAAGTATATCGACTTTGCCGCCGCCAACGGTCTTGACGAAGTGCTGGTGGAAGGATGGAACGAAGGCTGGGAAGACTGGGCCGGACATTCAAAGTTTGACGTGTTCGATTTTGTCACTCCTTATCCTGATTTCGACATAAAGATGCTCAACGATTATGCCCGCTCAAAGGGAGTGAAGCTCATGATGCACCACGAGACTTCTTCATCGGTAATGAATTATGAGCGCCACATGCAGGATGCTTACAGGCTGATGAACAAGTATGGTTATGATGCGGTGAAGAGCGGATATGTAGGCGACATCATTCCGCGCGGCGAGCATCATTACAGCCAGACCATGAACAACCATTATCTGTATGCAGTGAAAGAGGCTGCTAAACATCACATAATGGTCAATGCTCATGAGGCGACACGCCCGACGGGTCTCTGCCGCACATATCCCAACCTTGTGGGCAACGAGAGTGCGCGCGGCACGGAGTATGAGGCATTCGGCGGAAGCCACCCGTTCCACACCGTTGTGCTGCCGTTCACCCGTCTGCAGGGAGGCCCGATGGACTACACTCCGGGTATATTCGAGACGCAGCTCAGCACCTGGAGCAACAACACTTCTTACGTACACACCACGCTCGTAGGCCAGCTGGCTCTCTATCTCGTGATGTACAGTCCTCTGCAGATGGCTGCCGACCTGCCCGAACATTACGCGAAGTATGACGACGCCTTCCAGTTTATCCGCGATGTGGCCGTTGACTGGGACGACTCAAAGTACATCGAGGCCGAGCCGGGCGACTACATCACCGTGGCGCGCAAGGCCAAAGGCACCGGCAACTGGTTTATCGGCGGCAAGTGTGACGAGAACGGTCACAAGGCCGTTGTCAAGCTTGACTTCCTCGACAAAGGCCGGAAGTATGACTGCACTATCTACGCCGATGCCGAAGATGCCGATTATGAGAAGAATCCGAAGGCATACAAGATAACCAAGAAGACCGTCAAGAAGGGTGATGTGCTGAAGATAACAGAAGCCCGCGGCGGAGGTTTCGCTGTGTCTTTGTTCGCCAAATGATGATTAAAGTAAAAGTGTTTTGACAGCCGGCCTTTGCCGGCGGTTTTCCGAAAGACGGTCTTTTGACTCGTAAAAGACCATGTTTTGCAGACCAAAAGGTTACCTTTTGCAGGCCAAAAGACCGTCTTTTACAACCTGTTGAGAATCAATGTGTTATACAAGCTGTAAAAGCAGGTGCGGCAATCTGTTGCCGCAAGCTCTGCGAAGATACAGCAAGAACAGTTAAAACAAATATTATCCAAGATTTATATGAAAGTTAAGAACCTGTTGATTACCGGATTTCTGTCGTTGGTAATGGTGCAGGAAACCGTGGCTCAAAACTTCAATGAAGTGGAATATTCTCCGTCAAAGACCGTATTCACGCTCTTCGCTCCCGACAATGCCGCCGCCGTAAAGTTGCGCATCTATGACGACGCACAGGGCGGCAGTCCGGTAAAGACCGTGAGCATGAAATCGTCAGGCAGCGAGACTTACACCGTCACGGTTGACGGCGACCTGAAAGGCAAGTTCTATACGTTTGATGTAGGCAAAGGCGAATGTGCCGGAGTGTTTGCCACGGCAGTAGGAGTAAACGGCAAGAGAGGCGCGATAGTCAATCTTGACGAGACCGACCCCGCCGGTTGGGACAATGACCGCATAACGGAGAAGGTGAAGATGTCAGACCTTGTGATATATGAGATGCACCACCGCGATTTCTCCATCGACCCCTCGTCGGGTCTGAAGTACAAGGGCAAGTTTCTCGCCCTGACAGAGCCCCGGGCCATAGAGCATCTGAAGAGGCTCGGAGTCAACGCCGTACATATACTGCCGTCGTTCGATTATGCCTCGGTTGACGAGACACGTCTTGACACGCCGCAGTATAATTGGGGTTACGACCCTCTCAACTACAACGTGCCCGAAGGCTCTTACTCAACTGACCCTTATAACCCCGTGACACGTATCAGGGAGTTCAAGCAGATGGTGCAGGCACTGCACAAGGCCGGCATCCGCGTGATTCTTGACGTGGTGTACAACCATACTTTTAATATCGCGGGCAGTAATTTCCAGCTTACTTATCCTGATTATTTTTACCGTAAGACAGCCGACGGCAAATGGTCTGACGGCTCGGGCTGCGGCAACGAGACGGCCAGCGAGCGTCCCGGCATGCGCGAGTTTATGAAGAAGTCGATGCTCTACTGGGTTGACGAATACCACATCGACGGCTTCCGTGTTGACCTGATGGGCGTACACGACATCGAGACGATGAACGAGATAAGCCGCATGTTCAGCGAGACTTATCCCGCAACGTTCATCTATGGCGAGGGCTGGAGCGCCGGCACGTGTGCTTATCCGCAGGACAAGCTTGCTCTGAAAGCCAACATGAAGCAGATGCCCGCCATCGCAGCGTTTGGCGACGACATGCGTGACGCTCTGCGCGGTCCGTTCAACGACGATGCTAAGGGAGCTTTCATCGCCGGTGTTCCGGGCAACGAGGAGAGCATAAAGTTCGGCATAGCGGGCGCCATAGCTCATCCGCAGGTTGACTGCTCGAAGGTAAATTACAGCAAAGAGCCGTGGACCCTGCAGCCCTGGCAGCATCTGAGCTATGTCAGCTGTCATGACGACATGTGTCTGGTCGACCGCCTTCGCGCCAGTGTTCCCGGCATAACGATGGACGAGCTGATACGTCTCGACCTGCTGGCACAGACCGCCGTGTTCACGTCTCAGGGCGTGCCGTTCATGCAGGCGGGCGAAGAGATGCTGCGAGACAAGAAGGGTGTGCATAACAGCTTTAATTCGCCCGACAGTGTTAACCGCATAGACTGGAGCAATCTCGACAAATATCCGCAGGTGTTCGCTTATTACAGCAATCTCATTACCATGAGGAAGAATCATCCGGCGTTCCGTCTCGGCGATGCTGACCTCGTAAGACAGCATCTCGAGTTCCTGCCCGTTGAAGACTGCCTTGTGGCTTACCGCCTGAAGGACAATGCCGGAGGCGACTCATGGAAGAATATTATCGTAATACTCAACTCGGCCAAGAACGCACGCAACGTGACCATTCCGGCCGGCAAGTACACAGTGGTATGCCGCGAAGGTGTCATCAACGAGGCCGGTCTCGGCACGGTAGAGGGCTCTCAGGTCAGAGTTCCGGCACAGTCGGCATTGATTTTACATGAATAAATATTGAAAAGGTAAAGAAGCAAAATGAAAAAACTTATCTTATCACTCAGCTTACTTTTAAGCGTCATGACAATGAATGCTGCGGTCAAGGTAGACCGCATAGACCCGACAAACTGGTTTGTCGGCATGAAGAATCCGTCGTTGCAGCTTATGGTTTACGGCGAGGGCATACGCTCGGCAGAGGTAACCACCGACTATGCAGGCGTGAAGGTGGACAGCGTTGTGCGCCTTGACAGTCCTAACTATCTGCTCGTTTATCTGAATCTTGATGGCGCACAGCCGGGAGAGATGACACTCAACTTCAAGAACGGGAAGTCAACCAAGAAAGTGAAATACGAGCTGAAGGCCCGCGAGAAACGTGGCGAAGAGCGCATGGGCTTCACCAACGCCGATGTGCTTTACATGCTCATGCCCGACCGTTTTGCCGACGGCGA
The DNA here is from genome assembly GCA_939792625.1 of uncultured Prevotella sp. GTDB lineage: Bacteria > Bacteroidota > Bacteroidia > Bacteroidales > Bacteroidaceae > Prevotella. The sequence continues at coordinate 15,629 of CALNFG010000011.1, read as the reverse complement.
CCCCAAGAACAACGACATCAAGGGGCTTAACGCTTACAAGACGGACCGCACCCAGCCCAGTCTGCGCCACGGAGGTGACCTTGAAGGCATACGCCGGCATCTTGACTATTTTACCGAACTCGGCGTTACGGCTCTTTGGTTTACGCCCGTACTTGAGAACAACTCCCCCGACGGCAACGGCAGCAGTACGTATCACGGCTATGCCACGACTGACTATTACCGCGTGGACCCGCGTTTCGGCACCAACGAAGAGTATCGCCGCTTGTGCGACGAGGCACACGCAAAGGGACTGAAGGTTGTCATGGACATGATTTTCAACCACTGCGGCTTTGAGCATCCGTGGGTTGCCGACATGCCGTCGAAAGACTGGCTCAACACTCCCGAATGGCTTGACGCACGTCAGGACAAGACCAAACCTGAGGTTAACGACAAGTATCTGCAGACCAGTTACAAGCTTACGCCGGTTGTCGACCCGTACGCCAGCGATGTGGATCTGCGCGAGACGGTTGACGGATGGTTTGTTCCCACCATGCCGGACCTTAACCAACGCAACCCGCACGTCATAACTTATCTCATACAGAACAGCGAGTGGTGGATTGAGACAGTAGGCATCGACGGCATACGCATGGACACTTATCCTTATGCAGACGCTGCGGCGATGGCCCAATGGATGAAAACGCTCAACGAGGAGTATCCCAACTTCAACGTTGTGGGAGAGACATGGGTGGTAGACCCGCCTTATACTGCCACATGGCAGAAAGACTCAAAACTGGCAAAGCAGAACAGTTATCTGAATACGGTGATGGATTTCAGCTTCTTTGACAGGATAAATCAGGCCAAGCGTGAGGACACCGACGGCTTCGTTACCGGCATGAACCGCGTGTACAACAATTTTGTTTACGACTATCTTTACCCCAACCCGTCAAGCGTGATGGCATTTATCGAGAATCATGACACCGACCGCTTCCTCGGCAACGGCAAGGACTCAACGGCTCTGAAGCAGGCTCTCGCGCTGCTGCTCACCGTCAACCGCATACCACAGCTTTATTACGGGACTGAAGTCCTGATGAACGGAACGAAGGAAGTTACCGACGGCAACGTGCGCAAAGACTTCCCCGGCGGTTTCCCCGGCGATACTCACAATGCCTTTACAGCCGATGGACGCACACGTGCGGAGAACGCTATGTTCACCTGGCTCAGCCGTCTGCTGCACTGGCGTCAGGGCAACGACGTGGTGGTAAAGGGCACGCAGAAGCAGTTCATACCGTATAACGGCGTATATGTGGTGGCCCGTCAGTATAACGGCAAGAACGTTATGACCATCATCAACGGCACCAAGAAGCCCGCAACAATGCCCGTGAAGCGTTACGCCGAGGTAATAGGCCGGGCCACATCTGCAAAAGATGTCATCACAGGCAATACTGTTTCGCTGGCTTCCGATTTGCAGCTTTCGCCACGCCAGACGCTCGTAATCGAGTTCTGAAACGCCCGCCGGCAGTGATTCGGATTGCAGATGCAACCTGTTGAAAATAAGAATGTTATGATACTAAAAGGCCTGCGGCGGCACATCCTCTTGCAGGCCGTGGTATAAAAGCTTAGCTTTTGGCTTGCAAAAGGTAAGCTTTTACCGACCAAAAGACCGTCTTTTGCAAGCCAAAAGACGGTCTTTTGTAAAATAGCCGGCCATCGTCACTGTTCTGACTGTTTTTATCCGTTGATTCTGTCCCTTATTTTCTGCCATCCGTGAGTTCCCGACAGACAGCATCTGTCGATTGTTTCAATCATTTCGGAGAGACGCACGGCCGGTATGACAAAGCTCAGTTCGCCGGCTCCGATGTACGGTCTGGCCGAAGGGTCGAGCATCCCGATGAACGTGCGGCGTCCCTTTATGCGGTTTTCTCTGACGGCCTGTGCCACAACAGACGAGCATCCTGAGCCGAAGATACACGACACGGCATCATCGGCATTGTTGTCGAAAAATGTCCATGCGACAAGTCCCGACAGGACATCGGGTGTGGCGAAGAAGAGCAGTCCCTCTATGCCGTCGAGACTTTCCGTGCGGTCTATGCGGATAAAGTTCAGGTATTTCTTGTCGGTAAGGCGGATGTCAAGCTTGCTGACACATTCAATCACGTCTTCGGGAGTTGCCTTGTAGCGTTCTTTTTCAGATACGAAGGAAGGCACACGGTCGGGCATCGGGGCAAAACCTGTGTACAGTCTGCCGCCTCCGCAGCCTGTTGTTTCGGCGTTGAGGCTTATCGCTCCGCCCTGTCTCACGGTATCGATGCACTTGAAAAAGCATCCGCCCGTTTTTGCGTTGCTGCCGGCAGGCTCTTCGCCGTAATAAAAAACTATGGGCAGTTCGGCCTTTTCGCCGAAAGCGTAGCGGTATTTTCTGACGAATTGTTCTGTGCTGTTCATGTTTGTTCTGTTATGTTTTTTGTGGGGTTACATTGTCAATATACATATATCTTGTAGTCCCTGATGCCGTCTGAGGCATCATGCGTGTTGCCCGGCAGATATTCTATGCTGCTTATCTCATGCTCCGTACCCATGTCGATGACGAGGAGATGGGGTGCTTTTTTACCGGCGGATTCCTGCAGGTCGAAAGCTTTGTCGCCGGTGTGATTGCCTCCGGCTTTGTTTTCGCTGTCGGCATATTTCACGCTCCACGTTTCCCGTCCGATGTGCCTGTTGCCGGTGTCTGTGGCACGTATTTCGGCCACTGACACGACATCGCTGCCATGTGTGTTGAGACATTCTACGGCAATGTAGCGGCCGCGCCTGGGCGCGTTCAGCCTCACCGTCTGCCATCCTTCGCCGGGCGTGAAACTCCCTTTTGCCGCCGGAGCAATGCCTTTCAGGTCGGGACGGATTGACGGATGCTGCCTCACGCCGGCATCTTCAAGTTGCAGCATGTTGAGTTCCGGTTTGTCCTGTCCCCATATTTCGGTCTTTTCCGGGCCTGTCATGTCAAGCACGATGATTTCGTTATATCCCGCTTTCAGCCAGCATCCGGGAACGTAAAGCGTCTGTTGGGGACCGATGTTCCAGAATCGTCCGATGGCATATCCGTTGACATAGACCTGCCCCTTGCCCCATGTCTGCATGTTGAGAAAGGTGTCACCGGGCTTTTCCACATAGAAGCGGCCGCGGTAATATCCTGCCCGTGAGTTTATGTTTATTGCCGGTTGTGCGCCTGAACGCTGTCTGTCGAAAGCTCTTTCGGCATCGGCATGCTCGTCGGGAACGGTCATCATGGTCCAGTTATTCAGTCTGAAAGCCTGTTCGTGACCAACGGTGTGCAGTGTGACACTGCCCGTAAGTCCCTTATGGTCTTTGATTGCGCGTCCGAAGTTGATGCGTCCCATGCCCTCGACGACTATCGTCAGCGTGCTGCCGGCTTTCGTCTGTGGCAGTGTGACGGTTGTGTCCCGGCTTACGCGGTTTGCCCTTCCGACGTATTCTCCGTCAACGTACACCGTGGCGTAATCGTGCGCACAGGCAAGATTCAGTGTGCTTCCGCCGTCAGTCTCGGGCAGTGTGGTGGTGTAAATCACGCTGCCCCAGCCCATGTCAAGGTCTTCAAACGTCAGCGGTGTTTCTGCCGTAATGACTGTGTCGGTGCCGTAAGCCAGCGGTGCATACTCCGTAAGGCTGAATACGGGCACGCTTATTATGTCTGTGACAGGCTCGGGCACGGGCGGCAACTGTGTCGCCGAATGTTTCTGCATGACCTTGCGCAGCGTGTAATATTTTTCCGTCGGCATTCCGTATTCGTTTATCGGGGCATCATAATCGTATGAAGTTACGTCGGGAGCGAAGCCCGGCGAGTTGGCTCCGGCCCAGTGGCCGAATGATGTTCCGCCGTGAGTCATGTACAGTGAGAACGAGATTCCCTTTGTCAGCATCTCGTCTATGCCGGCGGTCATGTCGTCGGCCGGGCGGGTTTCGTGGTGCGCTCCCCACTTGTCAAACCAGCCGCTCCAGTATTCGGAACACATCAGTGGCGACTCCGGTCTTAACTCGCGCAGGTGTCTGAACTGGTCATCGATGACGCTGCCCGTGCCGAAGTTCATGGTCCATATCAGGTCGTCAAGTCCGTTGAGGGTAAAGTTGCTCGCCCAGTCACACTGGAACAGCGTTACGTCGTCAAATCCGCTCTGCCTCACTATGTCACGTATTGCGCTTACGTATGCCTTGTCTTCGCCGTAAGAGCCATACTCGTTTTCCACCTGCACCATGATTATGGGGCCGCCGTTCTGTATGGTCAGTGGCGCAAGCTGCTGTCCTACTTCTTTCATGAATATTCTTACGCGTTCCATGAAGTAAGGGTCTTGTTCGCGCAGGCGGACGTCTTTCTTTTTAAGCAGCCACCACGGGAGCCCTCCCATCTCCCATTCGGCACAGACGTAAGGCCCCGGGCGCACTATCACGTACATGCCGTTCTGCTGCGCGAGGCGGCAGAACCCGGCGATGTCGTTCTGTCCTGAAAAGTCGAATCTGCCCTCACGCGGCTCATGTATGTTCCAGAACACATACATGCAAATGGTGTTCATGCCCAGCGCCTTACACATCTGTATGCGGTGTTGCCAGTATTGGCGGGGTATTCGGGGATAATGAAGCTCGGCTGCTTTTATTGTAAAAGGTCTGCCGTTCAGCAGGAATGTCTTGTTGCCGGCGGTGAACGACCCCTTGTCATAGGTTTTTCCATATCCGCTTATGCCTGTGAGCAATGCTGCAATGAATAAGGAAATTCTTAAATAACGAAAAGTGTTAATGTTCATTTGGCATTATTGTTTAGGAAATGTGAAATATATTGTAAATGTGATATTCTGATTCCGCACGGCATGTGTTCCGTGTGACAAAGATAGTAAAGTTTTTTTAAGCAGACAAGATTTTTATCCGTGTGATGGCTGTCGGGCAGATTATAGCCGGCTTTTCATTGCTAATAAATGATAATTATGCTGCCCGGTATGTGCGGTGTATTGTTTTTTTGGCTAATTTTGTCAACGGTTAGTAATAACGATCAACTTAATAAAATAAAGTATTATGTTAAACAAAAAGATTGAAGAGGCTCTCAACGAGCAAATCAACGCCGAGATGTGGTCGGCTTATCTGTATCTGTCAATGGCTGCTTATTGCCATAAGATAGGCCAGCCGGGTATGGCTTCATGGTTTGAAGTGCAGTTCCGTGAGGAGCAGGACCATGCGAAGATACTGTTCAACTACGTGAACTCACGTAACGGCCGCGTTGAGCTGAAGGCTATCGACGCCGTGCCTACAGAGTGGGACGGCATACTTGATGTCTTTGAAAGCACACTCAAGCACGAGCAGAAGGTCACCTCAATGATTAACGACCTTTACGCGCTGACACACGAGAAGAACGACTTTGCCACGCAGAGCATGCTGAAGTGGTTCATCGACGAGCAGGTGGAAGAGGAAGAGAACGCCCAGACAATCATCGACAACATCAAGATGATAAAAGACAACGGCTACGGAATATACATGCTCGACAAAGAACTCGGAGCGCGTACTTACACTCAGGCTGCCCCGTTGAACGGCTCGGCTCTTTAACCTGAAACTTAAAATCCCGAACGGAGAATCATGATTGCTCTGTTCGGGATTTTAAGTTTTCGGTTAAATGATATAAGTTTTTGTTCAGAACGCTTCGTTGATGTTGAACACGAAGCCCGAAATGCCGCTTTTGCCGAATCCGTAATCGAGGCGTATGTTGCTGTTTTTCTTGAACTCCCAGCGGAAGCCTAAGCCCCAGTTCGGCAGCAGGCGGTCAAAGCGCATGGCACTGAATTTGTTGAATACGGTGCCCGCTCCGCCCCATATTGCCACTCCGCAGCGTTTCCAGAAGTCCTGCCTAAGCTCCACCTGGGCCTCTATCTTGTGTTTGTCGCGGTAACGTCCTTCGTAATATCCGCGCATGGAGAACGAGTTGCCGATCATCGACATCATGCCCCATGACGGGTCGCCGAAGTTCAGAGTGCCGCGCACGTCGCCCGCTATTACGGCTCTGTGCCACAGCCGTCCGTAGGCGTTGAAGCGAAAGTCGGTTGTTATGAAGTCGTAGCCGTTGCACAGGAATCGCGGGCGGAACAGCTGCGTGACGTTCAGGTAGACGCCTTTGGTGGGCTTGGTCAGCACGTCGCGCGAGTCGTAGGCTATGGTGAGACCGCCTCCGATGTTCCATGTCTGGTTGTCCATGCCGAGCAGCAGTTCGGGGCGCGTCATTTCGTGGGCATACACATAGTCGTAGGTGAATGCCGGGCCGATGAAGAAGTTATGGCCCACTTCCCACATAACCGATGCCTTTGCCAGTATTTTCCACCTCTTCATCTTGCTCTCGTTGGCATCGTTGTTGCCCATTTCGTAGCCGATGCCCCAGTATTTCGCCTCGAAGGAGTTTACCGCCAGCGTGTACTCTATGCGGCCGCGGTCTTGCGGAAAGATGTGTGTGCCGCGTATGCCTACGGTGTATGACTTCTTAGTCGTCACGTCTCCGAACAGGGCAACGTCAGACGGTGGCGACAGCGTGTCGCTTCTGTCCTGGCGGTAACGCCCCGTTCCTACTATGCCGATGCCGAAGCCTGTGTCGGTGCTGTAATGCGGTCCGCCGAGTATTCCCACGTCAAACTTCTTGCTGTTGTCTATTTTGTTAGAGCTGTTGAAGTAGTTGCGCAGCTTCTGCATGAAGTTTTTTTTGTTGCGGGCGGTGTCTGCGTGCAGTGCGGTCTGTGCCGTTGCTGAGTCACGGCGGATGTCCGCAGGGGAGTTGGCGCCGGCTTCAACGGCGCAGAAACTTAGTATGGCAAAGATGATTGGTCTTGTCATCAGTGTTGTTTTTTCGGCTGTTTAGTAAACCAGTCTTACGTTGTCTATCCACAGTGTGTTGCCCGGCGAGCCGATGAATGCTCCTCCGTGGCTTGAGGCAAACTGCAGTATCATGTGTGTGGGCGTTTCATTTGCGGCTGCCCATCCCGTCTCTTTTACCAGGACACTTTTGCCTTTGCTGTTAAGGGCATAGTCGCTTGAGCGCAACTTCATCGTCGAAGCGTCATAATGTGAGTTGTTCCTTATGTCGCCATACATTATATTATATGTGGCGTTGTTTATCCATCCGCCCGTACTCTTGTTGTATTTCACAACCATCGTGCCCACTCTCTTTGCCGTGATGTTGCCTTTGCTGTCTTCAGTACGCTTCTGCAACAGCAGCACGGCCACGGCGCAGTCTTTGCCGGCTATGGTCTGTTTGCGGCCCGGGCCGCTGAGCTTTATCCTGTTCGGTGAGTTGGCCACCTGCACTTTGTAGTCAAACTTCAGTGCCTTCGGACGCTGGTTGAAGCGTATGCCGCAGTTCATCGCCTTTACGCCGTCTTTCGTTCCGCTTATCGGTTCTCTCATGGCGCCGAGGTATATCGAGCCTGCCGCCAGCACGTTTATGTTGAACATGCCCAGCACTTTGGCTTTTTCTATGTGTGTGGTCAGCTTTGCGCAGTATCCGTTGCCGTGGCGTTCGCGGTACACACAGTTGTTGGTCTTCACTATGCCCATCACTTTTGCCATGACGTTTGACGTGGCCCACGGCGAGCCCCCGCCGTTAACGTAAGGCTTGTTGCCGTCTATCGTGCGGTTGGGGCCTATGGCGTAGAGGGTCTTGACGTTGCCTCCGAGTACGGCCGACTCGTGTATTTTTCTGACGGTCCAGCGGTTCATGTCGCCGTAGGGCAGCAGTACGTCTTTGGCTGCCGCCTTTGTGCCCGCCGTCATGAGCCCTGCGACGAGCATCAGAATGATTTTGCCTGAACTTCTCATATCGGGCGCAAAGTTATGAAAACTTCTTGTATTGATATAGTTTTTGCCTGCGTTTTTAGTCTTTTTAGGTTAAAAACGAAAGTTTTTGTGCCGTTATTGCACATTGTCGCATTTGTGTGTCATAAATCAAAGTCTGCCCCGTATTTGCGCACGGGTTGGCCGGATGCTGTCTGAAAGGTTAGCTTTTACGATGCGAAAGGTTACCTTTTGCCGCCCGAAAGGTCAGCTTTTGCGGGGTAAAAGACGGCCTTTTGTAATACGTTGACTTACAGGCTGTTACAAAACGGACTCCTGTCTACGCGCAAAAATCATTTTTTCGGGTTTCCCCGGCGTTTGCCGCATGTGTTGTGTATGTCTCCCCGCGTTTGTCCCGGGTATTGAAAAAGCCGTCGTGCGGGCTGTCTTCCCGTACGGCGGCTTTGGCCTTATGGCTTGCTGATGTCAAACGATTATGCGTCTTTCTGTCTTGTTCCCATGCGTGCCTCGACAACGTTTATCACGTAGTCGCCCAGCTTCTCACATTCTGAGATTATGTCCATGTACATCGTTCCGATGGCATACGTGTACTCGTGGGCGTTCACGTCGTTGATGTTCTGGCTGCGCAGCTGGTTGCGGTAGTTGTTGATTTCGTTCTCGATGTTGAACGAGCGGTTGGCGTCGAGCTTGTCTTTGCGCCCCGACAGCAGCACGTTCATCTGTGTCAGGCTGTCGTCCGTGAGTTCGAACATCTGGTGCAGGTGTTCATACTGTCTCTCGGTGAAGTCCTCCTTGCCTCTTTCCTTGCGGCTTATGGTGCGCGCTATGTTGTAGCAGCTGTCGCCGATGCTCTCTATCTCGGATATCTCGCGCAGCATGGCACGTATCTTGGCCTTGGTCTCGTCGCTGAGGTGGGCGTCGCTTACCTTGTCAAGATATTTTGCTATCTCGATCTCCATGTTGTCGCTTATGCCTTCATACTTCTCTATGCGGCTGAACAGCTTGTTGAACGCGGCATCGTTGTCAGTGTTCAGCAGTTCGCGCACGAAGCCGAACATCCTCTGTGTCCTTTCGGCAAACAGCTGTATCTCCTTCTGTGCCTCGAGTACGGACAGCTCCGGAGTCTTCATTATTGTGTCGCCGCCGATGTAGCGCAGGCGGAACTCGTCTTCGTTCTCTTTGTTCTTGGGCTTGATTATCTTGCATACGGTTTTCTCTATCTGCGGTATCAGCCATATCAGTATGGCCGTGTTGCATACGTTGAACGCCGTGTGGAATGCGGCCAGCACCACGGCCAGACGTGCCGGGTCGAGCCGCTGCGATGACGGGTCGTAGCCCACGAACGAGCATACCGTGTTGACAAACGGGTAGAACACGCACAGCACCCACACTACTCCGAACACGTTGAATACCAGATGGGCCAGCGCTGCCCGCCGCGCCTGGGTGTTGGCCCCGAGAGCCGCAAGGTTGGCCGTGGCCGTAGTTCCGATGTTCTCACCCATCACGAGGGCGATGCCAAGATATATCGGCAGCACCCCGCTCGAGCAGAGCATCATCGTTATGGCCATCAGTGCGGCTGATGACTGCAGAATGCACGTGAGCAGCGTGCCTATCAGCAGGAACACTATTATCGTGGCGTAGCTGCCCGTGTCGAAAGTGCTGAAGAAGCCGATGAGCTGCTTGTTGTGGCCGAGATCCATCTCGTTTCCTGTCTGGCTGAGCAGAGCCAGCGAGAAGAACATGAATGCTATGCCGAAAAGAAAGTCGCCCACATAGCGGTGACGGCGTGTGTAGATGAGCAGTATGCCCACGATGAATGCGGGAAACACTGCGTCCATGAAGTTAAACGAGAAGCCCAGGCTCATTATCCATGCCGTAAGCGTGGTGCCGATGTTGGCTCCCATGATGACGGATATGGCTTGGGCCAGAGTCAGGAGACCGGCGTTGACGAACGAGACCGTCATCACCGTTGTGGCCGACGACGACTGCACGGCGGCCGTTACAAACATTCCGGTAAACATTCCGGTGAATCTGTTCTTTGTCATTGTGCCCAGAATGTGGCGCAACTGCGAGCCTGCCATCTTCTGCAAAGCCTCGCTCATGGCCTTCATTCCGTAAATAAGAAGTGCCAATGACCCGATAATCTTGAAAAAAATCCAAATCGACATATTTTAATTTAATTTGTTGCCGAGCGTTATGCAGTGTCGAAAAAACGGAGTATCTTTACAATCGTAAAATCTAAAACTGCATGAAAGATGAAACAGATGATACAAATACGTTGCAAAAATAATAAAAAAACGCTAAATGTACCAATAGGAAGCACTCTTTCTGAGATTTTTCGTGAACTCGACATGAAAATGGACTACGGCCCCATCAGTGTGAAGGTTAATAATAAGGTGGAGGGCCTGCATTATCGCGTTTATCACAATAAAGACCTCGAGTATCTCGACATCACGTCGCCGTCGGGGGCGCGTGCCTATACAAGGACGCTCTTCTTCGTGCTTTGCAAGGCTGTACACGACCTGTGGCCGTCGGCCGAAGTAGTGATAGACATACCCGTGTCTAACGGTTATTACTGCAACATAGACATAGGCCGGCCGGTCACCGGTTTCGACGCCGAGACCGTCAGGGCACGCATGCAGCAGATTATCGACGCGGCACTGCCCATCACCCGTCACGAATGTAGCACGGAGGAAGTGGTCAACATGTTCACCGAGATGGGCATGATGTCGAAAGTCAAGCTGCTGCGCAGCACCGGGACGCTGTACACCACCTATTATGAAATAGACGGATACAAGGACTATTACTACGGCACGCTGCTTACCAACACACGCCAGCTTTACCTGTTCGGTCTGGAGAAGTATTATGACGGAATGTTGCTGCGTATTCCGTCGCGTGATGACCCGTCGCGTCTGGGCGACTTTGTGAGGCAGGACAAGATGTTCGACATCTTCAAGGAGCATCACCGCTGGCAGAAAATACTCGGCATGTCGACCGTGGGTGACTTTAACGAGGCTGTAAAGGCCGGCCTCTCCACCGAACTGATAAACGTATCGGAAGCTCTTCAGGAGAAGAAGATTTCACAGATAGCAGACATGATAGCGACACGCCGCGGCGTCAGGGTGGTGCTTATATCCGGACCCTCTTCAAGCGGAAAGACCACTTTCTGCAAACGACTGTCCATACAGCTGCTGACGTGCGGCATAAAGCCGGTGCAGATATCGCTGGACGATTATTTCGTGCATCGTGAGAACACACCTAAAGACGAACACGGCGAATACGACTATGAAAGTCTTTATGCTCTTGACATACCCCTGCTGAACAGTCAGCTCAACACTCTCTTTGCAGGCGGAGAGGTGGAGCTGCCTAAGTATAACTTCCAGACGGGACGCAGCGAGAAGAGCGGCCGCAGGCTGAAACTGGACGACGACCATGTACTGGTGGTGGAAGGCATACATGCCCTCAACCCCGAGCTTACGGCCCTGATACCTGAGGAACAGAAGTTCCGTGTGTATGCCTCGGCCCTTACCACCATACTGCTTGACACTCATAACTACATACCGACGACAGACAACCGCCTGTTGCGCCGCATCATACGTGACTATAAGTACCGTGGAGTGAGTGCCATGGAGACCATACGCCGCTGGCCCAGCGTGCGTGCCGGCGAGAACAAATGGATATTTCCTTATCAGGAGAATGCCGATGTCATGTTTAACACGGCTCTGCTATTCGAGCTTGCCGTGATAAAGAATCAGGCCGAGCCTCTGCTCGAACTCGTACCGGAAAACGCCGAAGAGTATGCCGAGGCTTACCGTCTGCTGAAGTTCTTGAAGTATATTGCCCCGATACCCAACCGCCAGTTGCCGCCCACGTCGCTGCTGCGCGAGTTCTTGGGCGGCAGTTCGTTCAAGTATTAGTTGCCATAACCGGAAAGCGGGGACTGACTTGTCTTGTCCGGATAACTTGTCTCTTGTCGCAGGCGTGTCGGATTTTCACCTGGCAGGAGACAAGTTTTTGTTATTTTGAAATTCGTGTTCTGCCTTTGCCGGATATTTCGGCAGGCGTGCCCGGGAATATGATTCTTGATTTATGAGGTTGTGAAAATTTATTTAATTTCACATCCTTGTGTCTCCTGCTTGTTGTCGTTTATTAATATATTTTTATCCTTGTAATGGCAAGATTATTGCTTTTCTGTTGTTGAAAAACCTGAATCTGTAATTTTTTTTATCTTTTTTGGAAAAAGAGATGTGGATTTAAATTAAATGACTATATTTGCAACGTTATCATTTTTTTTGGATGATAATTAATTTCCAACCGTATTTTGCGGATGGTTTTTATAAATTTAAATAATTATATTATGAAGCACTATTATCACGAAAAATGCAATTCAGGTCTCAGATCACTTGTCGCGGCAGTTTTATTTGGTGTTGCATCGTTGGGTATGGCCCAGCAGTTCAGGGTGTTGGACGATATAACGGATAAGTCGGGTGACGGATACGTTGTATGGGGAGAATCAATATCGCCGAATCACCGTTATGTGGCCGGACAAGCCATCAGTAAGGTTACAGGATATACGGGCTGTTTCGTTTATGACCTTGAAACAGACCGGTATGCCGTATTGCCCGGTCCCGGAGACTTGGGTGGTGACATCCGTGGTGTAAACGATGACGGTGTGGCCGCCGGATGCAATCCTAATGCCCTGCTGCTGTCTGTCGACGGTACGCAGACAGACTTGGAAACTCCGGCAGATTGTGAGTCGGCTGCATGGGACTTGAGCGATGTTGGCAATGTTGCCGTTGGCAGTTATTGGAGCATTAACGACTATCGTGAGCATGCTTGTGTATGGAAAGACGGCAAAATACAATATTTACCTGAGCCTACTACGGAAGAGATGGGATTTACGGTATGGGGAACTTCCGCAAATTATTGCAGCAGTGACGCTTCCGTTATTGTAGGTTACATATCTGATGATTTGGTTACGCGTCCTCTCATAATATGGCGTCTGCAAGAAGACGGCTCTTATGTGTGTGATCCTATATGTAAGGAATATTTCGGCAAATATGAGGAAAACTCGGACAAACCGTATACCGTGTTCAGGCCGACGAACGTCAGTCGTAACGGCAGATACGTGTCACTGACTGTGCAGGGGAACGGTACAGAAAGCCGTATGGCACGCTTTGACCTGACGGCCGGTAAGATTGAAGAGTATATCGCGGACGGCTCAGGGACTGTTGTTGCGGGCATGGCGTCGGAAAGTCTGGCTGCTGCCGATGACGGAACGCTTGCAGGATATTTTATGTCTGATTATGCTCTTGTTCCTTACGGACGGTGTGCATGTGTGTGGCGCATGGGCGAAGCCGAGCCGGTAAAGCTTTCGGCGGCTTACGATTATCCTGAACTTGCAGCCTATGACGCCGTTGGTTACAACTTGCTATATGACATAACTCCCGACGGCGAGGTGGGACTCGGACTTGCGTATGACGAAACTTATGATTACGCTACATATATAATAGAGCTTGGAACAGGAACGTCGGGCATCGGCAATGTGGAAACCGAAGCTGCGGAAGAAAATGAAGTGCGGCGGTATACGGTGGATGGTGTGCGTGTGGATGCTCCGGTCAAGGGTCTGAATATCGTAAAGAGGGCCGACGGATCAACCGTAAAAGTGATGGTGAAATGATTTTCATGATATAAGAACAAACGCTTGCGCCGGCTTGTGCGTGCAGGCTTGTTTGCATGCAAGCCGGCCGGCTTTGTGGTAAATGTTTAATTTAAAAGTGTATGACTATGAAGAATTTTACATTTTGTGGAGGCTTCTCAATGTGTCGCAGCATGTTTGTGGCCGCATTTGCCGGTATAAGTCTGGCTGCGTCTGCCCAAACGATGCAAGTGCTTAACAGTATTACTGATGCAGACGGTACCACGTACAGTCTTATGTCTCAGGCCATATCACCCAACCACAAGTATGTGGCGGGACGTGCCATGAATTATGAAGAGATGAAGTATGGTGTGTTTGTATATGACGTTGAGGCGGGGAATTATTATTTCCAGGGTGATGTCGATATGATGGGAAGCGACCTGCGTGCCGTTACTGACGCCGGAATAGCCGTTGGTTATAACGGCTCACCGGAGACTCTCTCAATCGACGGGACGAGTACGCCTCTCAGTCTGCCCGAAGGTTACATGGCAAGACCGCAGGGTGTCGGCGCGGATGCAAATGTGATAGTGGGCAGTTATTATAGCGAGATGGATTTCATAAGCCATGCCTGTGTATGGAGAGACGGTGAACTTGAACAGCTTCCCGAACCCGGTGCTGAGGAGGCAGGAATAGAGGTGACAGGCTCGGAGGCTTATTACACAAGTGCGGACGGCTCGGTGATAGCCGGAACGCTGCTTGATGTTTATGGCATGGGCGTATTTGTGTTGTGGAATCAGCAGGCTGACGGCACTTATGTGTGCGACCTTGTTTATAAGGATTATTTCAGTTCAGACGGCAGTGATGCGGAGCGTCCGTATAACTATTTCATGCCGGCAGGTCTCAGTCAGAACGGTAAATATGCGGCTCTGAAAGTCGGTATTCCTGAATTGGAGCAGAGAATGGCGCGTTATGACACTGAGACGGGAGAACTTGAGGTGTATGTCGCAGACGGTAGCGGAGACATCCCTGAGAGCGCTTCGATTGAAAGCAGCGGCATTTCAGATAACGGAACTGTAATAGGCAACTGCTTTACGGGCATGGTGCAGATGCAGACAATCAATCCGTGTATATGGAAAAACGGTGAGGATGCTCCGCAGCTGATTTCGAAAATGTGTCCCGATCTCACCGATTTTGTGGCGTTTGACGACATGGGCGGTAATTTTATTCTCGGAATAACGCCCGACGGCCGTTATCTTACAGGTTATGCTTATGATACGGGTAAAGGCGGCTCGGGTCTGGTGTTTGATTACACAAGCTATGTGGTTGACCTTGAAGGCCTGGCCACCGGCATAAAATCTGCAGTGACGAGTACGGCAGACGGTGACGGAATTGAATACTATACGATTGACGGAGTGCGTGTAAACACTCCCGCAAAGGGGCTGAATATTGTAAGGAAAGCAGATGGAAGCACCGTGAAGGTTGTGATTAAATAGAAAAGGTATGTTTTATTTTTGCAAATCGCATTATGTTGATTGCGGTTTGTGATAAAATGAAAGGTAAGCTTTTGGTCTGCAAAAGCTTACCTTTTGCTTTGTGAAAGCTTGTCTTTTGCGGTGCGAAAGCTTACCTTTCGCATTTCTTTCATTTCCGGTTAAAACACTGCCGTATGCCGTGTGGCAGCTGTCGCGGATGTATGGCTGAATCATATAACTTTCATTTTGAAAGTTAATGGTTGCCCGATAATACGTTTGGCCCGTTTCCGGTGTGTCACAATGTAAAAATGGTACGTGTGCCATATTTGTAATTACGCCGTGTGATATGCAGCCCTTAATGTCGTAAACAGCTTGAAAAACAAATACTTTTGTCATTACTGCGCGCCGTAAACAAATAAGTTGCGACAAAGCGAAAATATTTATCTAAAAACATTTTGCAGTTTCAATAATCTTTACGAACTTTGCAAATTGTAAGCACACATGTGCAGACGCGCCCGCAACCTTAGGCCGTAGCGCTTTAATCATGTAGGCTTACAATGTGAAAAGCATGCATAATTAAGCTAAAGCTAAAATACTTTTATTTATGGCAGAAGAATTGGAAGTAAAGCAATTAGATGATGTCGTAGTGCGTTTCTCGGGCGACTCGGGCGACGGAATGCAGCTGGCGGGAAACATCTTCTCGACAGTTTCGGCTA
>CALNFG010000010.1 GCA_939792625.1 uncultured Prevotella sp. | reverse complement strand
TCTCTGCATCTTTTTTATTCTTTTAGAGAACTGTCAACTTATTTAGTATAAGTCAAAAAGTCACTAAAACATGACAAAAACACAGTATTCAGACCATAAAAACGTGTGCAAAAATTGCACACCTGTTAATCCCGGCCGCGCAAAGAACTGTATTTCAACCGTTTGACTTTGCACGCTTCAGATTCTTCTATTTACGGACAAAGGCCGGCGAAAATAAAACGAGGCCCTTCCTGAAGCATCACGAAAAATCAATATGAAAGCAAAAAGCGCATACAGACAGACATTTGCAACATTGCTGCCATGTGCAAATCCACAGAGGTTACACCAAACAGCCCGTAAAAAAGAATTAAGATTTGTTTTGTGTTTTTAGCTAAAATGTATAATTTTGCACCCCGTTTAAAACAACTGTCAAAAGTACACCAAAATTCAATCGACAACAGACATGCAACAGAAAACAGACGACAGCATCCACGAAAAGCTGAAAGACACGGCCATATTCCTTGCCGAATATGCCGCAACACTGATGGCCGTAGGGGCACAGACATCGCGCATACAGCTCAACACGGTGCGCATGGCGCGTTCGTTCGGCTATCACATAAATCTGCTGATATTCCCAAAGACGCTGAGTATAACCCTGCTCGATGCCGAACATAACCGTTCTTATACGTATATTAAGAAAACACCGTCGATGGGACTGAACTTCAAGGCTAACATGAAACTGTCCGAGCTGTCATGGAATGCCTTTGACAACAAACTGCAATTGAAAGAGCTGTGGCACAACTTCAAGGAGGTAGTGAAGGAAA
The DNA here is from genome assembly GCA_939792625.1 of uncultured Prevotella sp. Classification (GTDB taxonomy): domain Bacteria; phylum Bacteroidota; class Bacteroidia; order Bacteroidales; family Bacteroidaceae; genus Prevotella. The sequence continues at coordinate 26,106 of CALNFG010000010.1, read as the reverse complement.
AACGCGAAAACCGCTGGACGGTATTACTGCTCGTCTCGTTTGCCAACGCATGTTTCTGCCGCCTGTTTGACGGAAATCTCACATCAATGGCAATAGTCTGGATTGCCACGTTCATCGGTTTCTTCATCCGCCAGCAGCTCACAAAACGCGGCCTCAACCATCTAGCCGTGTTCGTGATATGTGCCTTTGTGTCAACTATGATCGGCGTGACCGACTTTCTGTTCTTTCATGGCGGCACGGAAGACATCTCGCTCGGTACGTCAATGCTTTATCTCGTGCCCGGAGTTCCGCTCATCAACGGCGTGATGGACATTGTCGACGGCCACGCCCTCGACGGCATAGCCCGCCTCACCAATGCCTGTCTGCTTATTATCTGCATAGCCGTCGGACTGTCGGCAACGGTCATAATGTTTGACATCGACCCGACAACGTTCACCAAAGTGGTACGGCCTGATGTAGTGCAGGCAGCCATAGCCGACGGACTGTTTGCGGCAGTGGCCGGCATGGGCTTCGCCATAATAAGCAATCCGCCACGTAAGGCTCTCGTCATCTGTGCCCTGCTTGCCTGCATAGGTCACGGCATACGCTATTTCCTCATGCACAACACGGGCCTCATGCTCGACCAGGTGACGGCCTCAACGATAGCCGGCTTCGCCATAGGTCTGCTGGCCGTGCCTTTCGCCATGCGCATACACTGCCCCGCCGAATGTTTTGCCTTCCCGTCGCTGCTGCCCATGGTGCCCGGCATGTTTGCCTACAAAGCCATACGCGACCTGATAAACATAGTGCGCCTGCCCGATGCGTATACAATGGAATATGTGTCAAGATTCTTCTCCAATGCCTCGCTCACAGTGCTTGTTATGTTCGGCATGGTGGTCGGCTGCATTATTCCGATATTCATTTTCCACAGACAGTCGTTCTCGGTAACAAGGAAATAAACCTTCACACACTCTTTGCAAGATGGCACATACAAATAAATGCGGGAAAGGCACGACACCCCTTCCCGCATTTATTCTATCTTCACTGACTTTCTGTTGACCACATTCATTTTACGCCAGAGCCATTTCGGTATCATCCGCCATATCGCCACAAGTATTCTGTACCGCCAGTCTATCACCCGGACGTGCCGATGGGCATACACCGCCTTTACCAAATCGCGGGCCACTGATTTTACATCCATCAGCATGGGGTAGCCGCGTCCGCCTGCAAGCAGCGGCGTGTCGACAAATCCCGGACGTATGTCGGTGAAACGTATGTGCAGATGACGCATGTTTGACAACTGCTCGAGGGCCTGTATGTAAGTGGTCTGATATGCTTTTGAGGCACTGTATGAAGGTGCGGCTCCAAGTCCTTTCGTGCCGGCGATTGACGATATAACGGCGATGTCTCCGCCGTGACGTTCCGCCATATAGTTGAACATCGTGTCAAGCATGACCGTAAAGCCTTTCACGTTGACATCAGCCGTGGCCTGCTCTATGGTGCCGTCAAGCTGCATGTTCTGACGGCCTATACCGGCACAATATACAAAAAGACTGACTCCGCCCAGCCGTCCCGCCAGAGACAGCAGACGGGCCGGAGCGTCGGCGGCTGTTACATCTATGCGCATGACTTCGACTAAATCCGGCCGTAATTTCTTTATCTCAGCTAGAAGCTCCTCACGCCGCGCAGCCACACCGACCGTCCAGCCGTCGGCAAGCAACAGACTGCATACTTCACGCCCTATACCGGAAGAGGCTCCAATGACAATTGCTCGTTTCATAAGCGCGAAAATACGAATATTTGATGAGTTGGTAAAACTTTGTCCGCTTTTTCAGACAAAATAAAATATTATTGAGTATCTTTGTGGCTGATTATTGCACATAAAATGAATACATAACAATAAAACGGCATATTTTATGAAAGACTTCTTCAAGTACATGTCAGCCACGGTTGTGGGTCTGATAATTTTTTCGCTCATCTGCGGAGCTATAAGCGTAATGAGCATTGTGGGCATGATAGCATCTGAAAGCTCAGCCAAAGATGTAAGCGACAACACAGTAATGGTTCTCGACATGTCCGGCATGTTGAACGAACGTTCTGAAAGCACATTCATGGACGAGATAAGCGGTGGGAACTCAGGCTTGATCGGACTTGACGATGTACTTGCTGCAATAAAGAAAGCCAAGAACAACGATAAAATAAAAGGCATATATATCGAGGCCGGCATGTTTGCCGCCGACTCCTATGCCTCACTGACAGCCATACGCAACGCCTTGCTCGACTTTAAGAAGAGCGGCAAGTGGATTATAGCTTACGGCGACATATACACCCAGGGATGTTATTACGTGGCGTCAGTGGCCGACAAGGTTTTTCTCAACCCGAGCGGACGTGTCGACTGGCACGGCATAGCCTCGCAGCCGGTATTTCTGAAAGACCTCATGGAGAAATTCGGAGTAAAAATGCAAGTAGCAAAAGTAGGGGCCTACAAGAGTGCCACCGAAATGTTTACCGGCGACAAAATGAGTGACGCAAACCGCGAACAGGTTACAGTGTACATCAACGGCCTGTGGCAGAATATTTGCAAAGGCGTGTCTGAAAGCCGCAAAATCAGTGTTGATTCGCTAAATGCTTATGCCGACAGACTGATAACTCTGGCTGACTCGAAGGATTTCGTTAAATATAAGTTTGTCGACAAGCTGATATACACAGATGACATCAAGACTGAAATAAACAAAATGCTGAAGAAAGAAGCCGATGAGAAAATCAACACTGTCAGTCTGGCAGACATGAAGGTGGTAAAAAGCAAAGAAGACAAAGGCGACGAGATAGCCGTATATTATGCTTACGGCAACATCGTTGATCAGGAAGCCGGCAACATGATGTCTGAAGGACACAGCATCGTTGGCAAAACAGTTTGCGAAGACCTTAAAGAACTGATGGACAACGATGATGTAAAAGCCGTGGTGATACGCATCAACTCCGGCGGCGGCAGCGCCTATGCGTCAGAACAGATATGGCACTATGTGGAGATGCTGAAAAAGAAGAAGCCGGTCGTCGTGTCCATGGGAGGCATGGCTGCTTCAGGCGGATACTACATCAGTAGCGGAGCCAACTGGATTGTGGCAGAGCCTACAACACTGACGGGAAGCATCGGTATATTCGGTATGTTCCCGGACATGAGCGGTCTGCTTACCGAAAAACTCGGCATAAAGTTTGACGAAGTAAAGACAAACAAGAACAGCACTTTCGGCACACAGGCACGTCCCTTCACCGCAGAAGAGATGGCATATCTGGAAAATTACATCAACCGCGGATACAGTCTGTTCCGCTCGCGTGTGGCTCAAGGCCGCAAGATGAGCATTGCCCAAGTGGAAAAAATCGCTCAAGGCAGAGTATGGTTAGGACAAGATGCGCTGAAGATAAAACTTGTGGACGAACTGGGCGGACTCGACAAGGCTGTGGCTAAAGCGGCAAAACTGGCAAAACTGAAAGAATATCACACCGCATCTTATCCGGGTAAGACAGACTGGATTGACCAACTGCTCAACATGACTTCGGGCGGAAACTACATAAATGCGCAGATGCGCCAAACCTTTGGCGAATATTACGAGCCGTTCATGCTCCTGAGAAGCATGGACAAGCAGTCTGCCATACAAGCTCGGATACCGTTCATGCTGAATATAAAATAAGGTTTTAAGACTGTATTTTTGAAATATAATAATGGAAGGTGATTTTATCAAAATCAACGAATGGATGCTGCCACTCAGCTGGCTGTACGGTCTCGGGGTGAGACTGCGTAACCAGCTGTTTGAACTTGGCATACTGAAAAGCCGCAGCTTTGACATCCCCGTAATATCCGTCGGCAACATAACCGTGGGCGGCTCGGGAAAAACTCCTCACGTTGAATACCTGATAAGATTGCTGAAAGATAAAACAAAAGTGGCTGTGCTGAGCCGCGGATACAAACGAAAGAGCAAAGGTTATGTACTGGCAGGCAAAGAAACTGAGATGAGAGTCATAGGCGACGAGCCTTACCAGATGAAGTCTAAGTTTCCGGACGTGTATGTGGCCGTAGACAAAAACAGATGTCACGGCATTGACACTCTGACATGTGATGAGGCTACAAAAGACACAGACGTGATACTGCTCGACGACGCTTTTCAGCACAGATACGTAAAGCCCGGCATCAACATTCTGCTCGTTGACTACCACCGCCTGATAATTTACGACAAGCTGCTGCCTGCAGGACGCCTCAGAGAGCCACAAAGCGGAAAAGCAAGGGCCGACATTGTGATAATAACAAAATGTCCGAAAGACCTTAAGCCCATGGAATACCGGGTGATAATCAAGGCCATGGACCTGTTCCCTTACCAAAAACTGTTCTTTACGACACTTGAGTATGACTGTCTTACTCCTGTGTACGGCGGGAAAAAGCGTCCGCTCGACAGTATCGGCAGAAACGAGAACATATTGCTGCTGACTGGCATCGCATCTCCGAAGCAAATGACTTACGACCTGAAAGAATATACGCCAAACATTACCCCGATGGCATTTACAGACCATCATCAGTTTACAAAAAAAGACATTGAACGTATAAACAGGACATTTGAAAAGATGCCATCACCCAAAATGGTAATAACCACAGAAAAAGACAACGCCCGACTGTCAGGCATGAAAGGACTCTCTGACAACGTGCGGCGCAACATCTACACTCTGCCCGTAAGAGTAAAATTCATGCTCGGACAAGAAGAAGAATTTAACAATAAAATCATCGGATATGTACAAAAAAATTCAAAAAACAGCATCCTGGCTAAAACAAAGGATGAAAACAAGTCCAAAAACAGCAATAATATTAGGAACCGGCCTAGGACAATTAGCTTCAGAAATAACTGACAGTTACGAGTTCGCTTACGAGGACATACCCAATTTCCCTGTATCTACGGTTGAAGGACATGCAGGCAAACTTATCTTCGGCAAACTGGGCGGCGTGGACATCATGGCTATGGAAGGACGCTTTCATTACTATGAAGGCTACAGCATGAAAGAAGTGACATTCCCCATACGCATAATGTACGAACTGGGAATAAAGACTCTTTTTGTAAGCAACGCATCGGGAGGCATGAATCCCGACTTCAAGATCGGCGACCTGATGATCATCACAGACCACATCAACCTGTTCCCGCAGCATCCTTTGCGTGGCAAGAACTTGCCGACAGGACCAAGATTTCCCGACATGCACGAGGCTTATGACAAAAAACTCATTGCCGAAGCCGACGCGATAGCAAAAGAAAAAGGCATACGTGTCGTTCACGGAGTCTACGTTGGAGTACAAGGTCCGACATTCGAGACTCCTGCCGAATACAAGATGTATCACCGTCTGGGCGGCGATGCTGTTGGCATGAGTACCGTGCCTGAGGTCATCGTGGCTCACCATTGTGGCATAAAGACTTTCGGTATAAGTATCATTACCGACCTCGGACTTGAAGACCAGCCCGTGGAAGTCAGCCACGAAGAAGTGCAGATAGCAGCAAACAAGACACAACCTCTCATGACCGAGATTATGAGAGAAATGATAAGACGCAGCACAAAAGAGTAAAATGCCACTGCGTTTTTAACCTCTTAACATAAAAGCAAAAGAATGACTGACATTGCTAAACTTGGAGAATTCGGACTGATACATCATCTCACGAACGACATCAAGCCAAGAAACGACTCAACAAAATATGGAGTGGGCGATGATTGCGCCGTGCTGCATTACCCTGACAAAGAGGTTCTCGTAACAACAGACATGCTCATGGAGGGTGTGCATTTTGACCTCACATATATTGACTTACAGCATCTCGGCTACAAGTCGGCAATGGTCAACATCAGCGACATATTCGCCATGAACGGCACTCCGCGCCAACTCATCGTGAGCATAGCTCTCAGCAAACGTTTCACTGTTGAGGATATGGAACAATTTTACAGCGGACTGCGCATGGCATGCGACAAATGGGGCGTTGACATTGTTGGAGGAGACACTACTTCCTCTTATACGGGAATGGCTATCAGCATAACCTGCATAGGCGAAGGAGTAAGCGGCGACATCGTTTACCGCAATGGAGCATCAGACACCGACCTTGTATGTGTGTCGGGCGATCTCGGTGCCGCATACATGGGACTGCAACTGCTGGAACGTGAAAAAAGCGTATATTACCAACAAGTGGACGAAGCCCGAAAGAAAAACGACAAGCAGACTCTTGAGGCTCTGACACACTTCCAGCCCGACTTTGCAGGAAAAGAATATCTGCTTCAACGCCAACTGAAGCCGGAGGCACGAGGGGACATCATACGGCAACTGAGGGAACTGAACATTCACCCTACCGCAATGATGGACATAAGCGACGGACTGAGCAGTGAGCTGATGCACATTTGCAGACAGAGCGGATGCGGATGCCGGATATATGAAAAGAATATTCCCATAGACTATCAGACCGCCGTGATGGCAGAAGAAATGAACATGAACGTAACAACGTGTGCCCTTAACGGCGGCGAAGACTACGAACTGCTGTTCACCGTGCCGATAGGCGACCATGAAAAGATAGAAAGTCTTGATGACGTGAAGCTCATAGGACATATCACAAAGAAAGAACTCGGCACAATGCTAGTCACCCGTGACAACAATGAGTTTGAATTGAAAGCACAAGGGTGGAATCCGCTTAAGGATTGAAAGCTTGTTACACGCCAAAAGACGGTCTTTTGCTGCATGAAAGCTTATCTTTCACAAAGCAAAAGACCGTCTTTTGTATTTTTATCTCTGGCCGGTTACAATTATAAACGCAAATGAGCGATTATATGAATATGTCAACACCAAGCGCAATAAGGGCATAACGTATCAGCTTCCCGACAGTAACACTTATGACGGTGATGATAAGATTTGAACGCATAAGGCCGAGTACAATCGTTATGCCCTCACCTATAACGGGCAAAAAAGCAAAGAAACCCATCCATGCGCCACGCCCGGACATGAAATGCCGCGCACGGTCAAGTTCCTTTTTCTTGACATGCAGATACTTTTCTATCCAGTCCATACGGCCCAATGTGCCAATGGCATAATTCAACATGCTGCCCAATGTATTGCCGACAGTGGCATAAGCAACAAGCGCCCACGGATCAAGTCCGGCAGCAAGCAGCGCCAACATGACAACCTCACTGCTCAGAGGGAACACACTACCGGCAAGAAATGCCGAAACAAACATTCCGGCATAACCGTACTCTGTGAGAAGATTGGCAAGTTCGTAATTCATAATTCGCTTTATCTGAATTGTTTATAATCTTGTCGGACATTTGTCACCTCCAAAAACAAGAATGTTCATAACACTTGTGCCTCAATGTCGTTGATGCACTATCTGAACAACATGTTGGCCACTGTAAGAGCCACAAAACCAAGTGTCAGCACAATAAATGTAATATTGGTTATCCGTGTAGCGGTAAGCGCGAAGAAATGTGCAATAAGCACAGACGCAGGAATGGTCATAATCCCGGTCAGCCACGCTATATGCTGAGGCTGTGCCATGATAAATACCATACAGACAATTGCCATCGTGGAAAGCGTTTCATATATCATGCGCGTGCGTATTTTATCCTTATAGCTGTTACGCAAAAAATGCACCATACCTATAAATGCGACAAGTGCGACACAACCGGCAGCGGCAATATCACACACATCAAGTCCCTCATACAGAAATGGTTGAGAAATCCATGCGTCTGCTGAAAAATGAGCAAAAAAGTAATCCAACTGTCCCGTAATTGCACTATAACCGGCAAAAAACCAATAAGGAACAGTGAGGCCGATTACCGATGCCCAAAAGTTACGGTTACTGAAAGCCATCAGACACGACGCCATAAGCACCCATACTACGGGAACAAAAAACAGCACCTGAACATGCAATAAACTGGCAATGCCAATGAACATGAACGCATAAAACACACGTCCCTGGGCTCTCTTGTCCTGATAAGAGTTGAAAAGAGCAATAAACATGGCAACGAAGCACAACAGAGTAAGCCATACACCGCCAGTGTCAAACATTGGCTCGTTCATCGTTGCAAGCACGATAAACGAACATGAAACCATACGGCTGTATATGCGTATCAGTGAATTACGGTTGTTCAGTTCAACCATAAGATATGCAGCAAAGGCAAATATGACAAACTCAAGATAACGCTGATGCTCAACCAGACCTCCGGCCAGCCACACCGACAACGCATAAACTGCTGTCATAGGCAATGCGAAACGGCTTTCGGCTATTCTGTTCTGTAATCGCTTCATTATGAATTGTAATTAAACGTAATAAAAGACATTACTTCTGCAAGAAACCGAGGCAACACATGTCAGCATGGTTTCAAGCAATAAGAGTAATGTCTTCTGACCCTTTCGTATGTACGGAAACACTGTAATTAAAGGTCTTTGCCTATATCGCTGCGGAAATACTTGTCGGTAAACTGTATCTTCTGTGCCTCGGAAAACGACTTTGCAAGCGCTTCTTCCTTATTATTGCCATAAGAACTTACAGCAATGACACGTCCTCCGGCCGTGACAATCTGCCCGTCTTTCCGTGCCGTTCCTGAATGGAACACAATGCTGCCGTCAACATCATCAATACCCGTTATCGGATATCCTTTGACATAACTCTCAGGGTATCCGCCACTTACGAGCATCACACAGACAGCCGAGCGCGGGTCTGTCTCCAAGTTCCGCTTGTCAAGATTTCCACCGGCAACACCTTCAAACAAATCCACAATGTCACTCTTCAGTCTCAACATGACACTTTCTGTCTCCGGGTCACCCATACGGCAATTGTATTCTATAACCATCGGATCGCCGTTGACATTAATCAGACCGAAGAAAATAAAGCCTTTATAATCAAGATTTTCCTCGGCAAGCCCTTCAACAGTAGGCCTGATTATACGGTCCTCAACTTTCTGCATCCATTCTTTTGTGGCAAACGGCACTGGTGAGACACTGCCCATACCGCCCGTATTCAGGCCTGTATCATGTTCACCTATGCGCTTGTAGTCTTTTGCCTCAGGCAAAATCTTATAATGCTTACCATCGGTAAGAATGAAAACAGAACACTCAATGCCACTAAGAAACTCTTCAATCACAACGTTGGCCGACGCATTTCCAAACATGCCTCCAAGCATGTCACGCAGTTCTTTCTTTGCCTCGTCAAGCGTCGGGACAATGAGTACACCCTTTCCGGCACACAGACCGTCAGCTTTAAGCACATAAGGCGGCTGAAGGGTCTCTAGAAACTTCAGTCCCTCATCAAGCGTAGTACCGTCGAAAGTCTTATATTCCGCAGTAGGAATATTGTGGCGACGCATGAAGCCTTTGGCAAAATCTTTCGAGCCTTCAAGCTGCGCACCAAGTTTTGACGGCCCTATCACCGATATAGCTGCCGTACGTGGATCAGCCTTAAAATCATCATAAATACCTTTAACCAACGGGTCTTCAGGACCGACAACTACCATGTTGATACCTTTCTCAACGGCAAAATCTTTCAGTCTGTCAAAATCATCTGCCTTAATGTCAACATTCTCTCCCTCATTAGCCGTACCTGCATTACCCGGAGCGATATACAGTTTTTCAACTTTCGGACTTTGTGCTATCTTCCAAGCCAGGGCATGCTCACGCCCGCCACTTCCTAACAATAATATTTTCATTGTCTGACTGTATTTTTATAATTAAACTCTGCGGACAGAATACACAGGCAAAAGACAAACATTATCCCTTAACCCATAATACTCCTTCATTACATTTCTGCTTATTTCAGATAATCTTCAAAATACTGTGTAATTCTTTCATGAAGATGCACGCTCTGATGTCCCATCATGTTATGTCCCTCACCGGGATATACATAAAAGTCAGGCTGCGTGCCTACTTCGTTACATTTCTTAATAAACGACAGGGCCTGCTGAGGCAATACCGTCGGATCGTCAGTGCCTATTATTATCTGCAACTTCCCCTTCAAATTTCCGGCCTTGTTAATAAGACTTGTCTCAGCATAGCCTTCCGGGTTTGCCTGAGGCGTATCCATGTAACGTTCGCCATACATCACTTCATACCACTTCCAGTCTATCACAGGACCTCCGGCCACACCGACTTTAAACACATCGGGATATGTCGTCATGAGAGACGTAGTCATAAAACCGCCAAAGCTCCAACCATGCACACCCATACGGGTTGTATCAACATAAGACAGGGACTTCAGATATTCAACACCTTTCATCTGGTCTTTCATTTCCTCAACGCCCAAGTGACGGAAAGTAGCCTGCTCAAAATCACGCCCGCGGTCGCACGAGCCACGGTTATCAAGAATAAACAGCAGATAACCTTTCTGGGCCATGTAGGTCTCCCAGCTGCGACTCGCGTAATGCCAGCTGGCCTCAACATTACGTATGCCGGGACCACCATAGACATAAACCACTGTCGGATATTTCTTTGCAGGATCAAAATTTACAGGCTTTACCATACGGTAATACAAGTCTGTCGTTCCGTCAGCAGCCTTTATCGTGCCGCACGAATATTCGGGTACGTTAAATCCCTTCCACGGATCATCGGCTGTAAAGTAATTCACACTCTTACCGTTCTCTGTATTTACAATGTCGATGTTGCGCGGCACATCAGGCTCAGTATATCTGTCATATACATATCGGCCTGATGCTGAGAGCATGGGAGCATGGCTTCCGCCGGCAGCACGTGTGTTGGCGTGGAATCCGCGTCCATTGTCAAGCAGCATGCGCTTTCCGCTCTCGATGTTGACAGAATAAATATTGTTCTGTATCGGACTGCTTTCTGTCGACACTATTATGGCAGTCTTCTTTTCCGTATTGAATCCGACAAGATCCAGTACGACCCATTCTCCGCTTGTGATTTGCTTCAACTGTTCACCTTTGGCATTGAAAAGGTAAAGGTGGTTATATCCGTCTTTCTCACTCTGCAGGATAAACTTGTCATCGTCCCACGGCAGAAAAACTATCGGATTGACCGGATGCACATACTTGTCATCATGTTCCTTATACAGCACAGCTTGCTTTTCTCCCGTCACCGCGTCATAACTTACCAGCTGCATGTCGGTCTGGTCACGGTTAAGCTCTATCATATATACCGTTTTTCCGTCGGGTCCCCACGCCACGTTTGTGAAATAACGGTCGGTCGGGTCGCCCGCGTTGAGATATACAGTACTGCCCGTGGCAAGGTCATATATGCCAACTGTCACTTTATGGCTGGTCTCTCCGGCCATGGGATATTTCGTGGGAATCTCGGTGGCGATGCGTGTGTCGATGTTCACAAGCGGATAATCCGTCACCATGCTTTGGTCCATGCGGTAGAATGCAAGCTTGGTGCCGTCGGGACTCCAGAATGTTCCTTTATATATACCGAACTCGTCACGATGCACACTCTGTCCGTAAACTATGTCATGGCTGCCGTCAGTGGTTATCCGGCGGGTATTACCTTCTGCATCGGTAACATACAGATTGTCTGCCTTGACAAAGGCCACCGCACGCGACTCTGCCGACCAGTCGCTGTGAGTCTCACCATCTCTTTTCTGCTGCCATACAACTTTTCCGGCCTTGAAATCCACAAGCATGCGTACACTGCCGTTGCCGACAAGCACTAACGGCTTGTCTGAATACGGGAAAGATGCTCCCAACAAGTTTAACGAGCCGGCATCATCACCGGCCCACTGCCTGATATCATCAATAGTGAACAACGTCTTTTCACTGCAGTTCTTCTTATCAACCTCACTGCATCTGTCGCTGTCGAGACGCACCAGACGGTCTCCCCACCACGCAAGATATCTGTTGGCAGGCACCATGTTCTTATAGTTAGTACCGCCGAAATTGAGGTCCTCAAGTGTAAATTCACGTTGTTGAGCATTTACCGTCATGATACTGAACATTGACAATAGTGCCATCACACACAGTGTGACGCCGCCGTGCAACATAAAAAATCTCTTATTCTTCATAACGCCTGCTTTTTTTACCGAAGTCTCTCTTGTTTCTGTCTCCTTTGAACGGCTTGCTTCCACGGCGCTCATAGCCGTCGTCCGACGAGTAGCGTTCACGGTTACCCTTACGGCGTTCACGGCCGCTGTCGTTCCGGTCCTTGAATTCCATGCGATGGAACTTGAAGGTACGTATGTCGCCTTCTTCATTTTCCTCTTGCTCGTCAAGCCGTTTCTTAAACTCACGGTTTTGCTTGAAACGATGCTTTTCAGACATGGCACGCTTCTCTTCGTCGCTCTTCAAGATATTGCCTTCTCCGCGGAAGTCCTTCAGTTTACCTTCAAATATCTGATATTTGCGAAACTCACATTCAAGCGATCCGTTATAAAGAGGTATCTTGATCGAGGGCTTCAGGCCTATTTGGTCAAAACATTCCTCGCGGTAACTCAGCACCCATGCGTCATTGTCTTTGAATCGGTGCTTGAGAACTTCACCTATCATGCGGTATGTGCCGAGCAGGTCAGACGTGGATATACGCTCGCCGTATGGCGGATTGGTCACAATCACGGCTTTGCCGGCCGGCTGCTTGAAGTCTTTGAAATCCGCCTGCTCAATGGTTATGTCTTTGGTCAGTCCGGCCGCACGCACGTTGAGCCGCGCCTTCTGCACCGCACTCATATCAACGTCATAACCGTAAATATGGTGGTTGAACTCACGCTCCTGCGAATCATCGTTGTATATGCTGTCGAACAACTCGGCGTCAAAGTCAGGCCACTTCTCAAAAGCATATTCCTTTCTGAACACGCCCGGCGCCATGTTGCGGGCTATGAGAGCGGCCTCTATCAGCAATGTACCCGAGCCGCACATGGGGTCAATAAAGTCGGTGTCACCTTTCCAGCCTGTCATCAGAATCATGCCTGCGGCAAGCACCTCGTTAAGCGGTGCCTCGACAGACTCCTGACGGTAGCCGCGGCGGTGAAGGCTCTCGCCGCTCGAGTCGAGCGACAATGTACATTTATCTTCAGCAATGTGCATGTTTAGCCGTATGTCCGGATTGGCCACTGATATGTTAGGGCGCTGCCCGGTCTTCTCGCGGAACTGGTCAACTATGGCGTCTTTAACCTTATAAGACACAAATTTGGAATGGCGGAACTCGTCGGAGAACACTACCGAGTCGACAGAGAAGCTCTTCTTCAGGTCAAGATACTGGCTCCAGTCTATTTTCTTAACCTCTTCATATACATCGTCAGCCGACTTAGCCTTGAAATGCTTTATGGGCTTTATCACCCTGATGGCCGTGTGCAGACTGAAGTTTGCGCGATACATCATCTCTTTATCGCCGGTGAACGACACCATGCGGCGCCCTATTTGCACATTGTTAGCTCCTAACTGTGTCAGCTCTTGTGCCAAAACGGGCTCCAGTCCCATGAACGTTTTGGCAATGAGTTCAAATTCTTGTTCCATTATTTGTTTTTTGCTTATGCGTTTTACGGTTTATGTGGTTTTATGGTTTTTGTTACAGTTTCAGTTGCCGGACTTGTTCCGGCATGCCCGGATGAATGAAACACTGCGGCTCAGCGTCACGGCCTTGCAACCTTTTTTGTCTGCGGCTTCATGTCCTCCGTCACCCAGATATTTGCTCCGACTATACATCCGCGGCCAATCGTTACGCGGCCGAGTATCGTGGCATTAGAGTAAACTATCACATCGTCTTCAAGTATCGGATGGCGCGGTATGCCCTTAATGGGATGTCCGTCAGAATCAAGAGGAAAGCTCTTTGCCCCGAGAGTGACACCCTGATACAACTTAACGTTGTTCCCTATCACGCATGTAGCCCCTATCACCACGCCCGTGCCGTGGTCGATGGTGAAATAGCGGCCTATCTGCGCGGCCGGATGGATGTCAATACCAGTCTCTGAATGGGCCATCTCGGTAATTATGCGAGGTATCAGCGGTACGCCGAGCTTTGTCAGCTCGTGGGCTATGCGGTAATTCACAAGGGCTCGCATCACCGGATAGCATGCTATTATCTCACTCTTGCTTTCAGCGGCAGGGTCGCCGTTGTATGCAGCCTCTATATCTGTTGCCAGCACTGCACGTATGTCGGGCAACCGTGCCACAAGCTCTGCCGCCATGTGTTCGGCCTGCGGCCTGCGGTAAAGAGGTATGTCGTCCGTCACACCGCTCTCCGTGTCCATAAAGCACAGCCCGGCCATAATCTGGTCGGTAAGCAGCTTGTGCATACGCTCTATGCTGACCCCTATATGATATTTCAAGGTATATGTGTTAACAGTGGATTTACCGAAAAAACCTGGGAATAATATTGAGCGGGCCAGCTCGATAATCTCCTTTAGCGCCATCCCGGATGGTAAAGGGTCGCCGTCGCGGTGCCGGTGTACCAGCTCTTTCAATGTCTCTTGCTGTGACAGCTTGTCTATCGTCCCGGTGAGAATTTGCGTTAAGTTATCGGTGCCCATTCGGTATTGTGTCAATATTCATTGCAAAAATAACTCTTTTATTGTTACGCGCCAAATTTTTTTTGCATTTATTCAGCATGATTTGCAGTGTCGGGTTTTCTCCGCATAACCGTCGCTGCCGCGAAAGCTTATCTTTCTGACGGCGAAAGCTTACCTTTCAGGCGGCGAAAGCTTACCTTTCGGGCGGCAAAAGCTTACCTTTCAGGCGGCAAAAGCTTACCTTTCAGGCGGCAAAAGCTTACCTTTTGCGGCGTCATTCACAAACAAGTCTGAAACCACTGATTATCAACAACTTAACAAAGAAGTACAAATACGATGAAAAAAGAATCGGAAACAGAGAATTAAAATGTAAAGTTTTCTTAAAACGACATTACCCGCAAAAGTGCCGCCACATTGTGGACTGATGCCGCGGCGGTATCAGTCTTTTTATGTACCTTTGCATAAAATAAGCTGCGCCCGGGATAACGGAGAACAATTCTCTTTTTACCCGCATGCTGTATCCTTACGGAATTTTGATATATTTGCAAGTAAATATTTTTGAGGTAAAATGGATTTCATACAAAACATAGTTGACGGCAATAACTTTCCGGTATTCACGGCGTTCATGCTGGGTCTCATCGTGGCTCTGCATCCATGTCCGTTGGCTGCCAACATAGCAGCCATGGGCTACATCGCAAAAGATGTGACAGACAGGCACAAAGTATTTATCAAAGGGTTAATATACACAGCAGGCCGCATGCTGGCCTATTCGCTGCTTGGCGCAGTACTGCTTACAGTACTGAGAAAGAGCATTGAGAGCGCAGGCCGCTGGTTTGCCGCATGGGGCGAGACTCTGCTCGGACCGGTGCTGATAGCCGTCGGCCTGTATTTCATTCTTGACCGCTTCATTCACCGCCATGAACATTGTCCCGACGTGAAGTCTCACGCACACAGGTTTCACGGCACGTGGGGCTGTTTCATGCTGGGCGTACTTCTGGCCATGTCGTTCTGCCCCGAAAGTGCCATTGTGTATTTCGGCATGCTAATGCCGCTGTCGGCCCGGTCGCAAGGCGGATGGCTGCTGCCGGTAGTGTTTTCGCTGGCCACATCGGTGCCGACGTTATTCCTTGCATGGGGAGTGGCTTACGGCGTGAGTGGCACTTCGGCGTTAAGAAAGCGCATGGATAAAGCTCAACGATGGATTAACGTGATTGTCGGCACACTGTTCATCGGAGCCGGCGTATTCTGCCTGCTGTTCTGATAAAAACAATTCACAATCCATGACAGCTGTACAAATACGTAAAGACGGTCATGAATTGTGAACTGTCAGCAGAATATATTACTTCTCAAATCTTACCGTAACATATTCAAAGCCCATGGCCTTGAACATCTGGAAAAACTGTTTTGAGGCATTGGCTTCGGCACTCGCGATGTTCTCTTTGGTAAGACAGCGGGCCTTCATCTTAGACTTTGCACGGTGGTACATGTCGTCACGCGCCTTGTCGCTCCATGTGCCCGATTCGAAGAACGACTGAGTCTTGGCCTCGTCAATGAAATCTTCGTCAAGCAGTCTTACCGGAGGCAACACCACGTTGAGCGTATCGCCGTTCACCGTCAGCCAGTTGTCGGAAGCCTGACGCAGGTCTATGCCGAGACGCAACGTGCCGGAATATATGCGTATAAGCTCGTCATTCCTGAACAGGCGCTTCCTTACCGTATCTATCATCTCCTCGTCTTCAATGGAGAGGAACTCCCACTCTCCGATCTCCTTCATTGCCAATACCTGTGTGGGCGTTATGTTTATCTTGTCGTCAACGCTGACGGTCACACTACTCTTGCTGCACGACCTTATGATGTATGCCGCCGCAATAACGGCCACGACAAGAATCGCAGCAACGGCATAAATCTTAATGCGGGTCACTCCGGCCATGAAAGCAGCCGGCCCGCGCCTTCTCCTTATGTTGTCAGACTTATTGTTTTCCATTTTCAATGTCTTTGTTTTCAAGAATCATTGGCATGTCTTCCAGCGTAAACTTCTTGCGGAAGGTTATTGTGATGTTCTCTTCTTTATACCCCAGACGTGTAAGTATGGGCACAAGGGCATGCGTGGCGCTCACACGGGCCATGTCGATTATGCCCGTCTGAGGAATGCTCTTGATGATAGCTTCACGGCCTTGCTTCTCGTATGCGGACATCTCGGCATCTGAAAAGTCTGAACGTATCAGCGACACATGTTTCTTTATCTCACTGTGGTCTATGCGGCTTGATGTAAGCTCTACTTTCGGGTCAGGCAGAATTATCTCCACTTTGTCGCCGTCGGTCTTCACGTTCTTTTCAGAAAAACCGCCGAAGTCGATATATGCCTTCAGCTTGGCGTCTACGGGTATGGCTATCTTACGCGATGACATAGGCACGGAAAAGTCAAGCTTGCGGCCGAGCAGCGAGCCTTTCACCTCCATCTTGTCATCGTGGGTAATTATCTTGTGTACCATGTATTCGGCAGTGTACAGCTTTGAACATTTCTTTATCTGCATCACCATAACCGGCACGGTGTCGGCCGGAACAGAGTCCTGTCCGGCATTGCCTTTGCCCGAACATGACGCCAACATGAGGGCGGCAAGCATGATATAAAGTGTAAGTGTCTTCATAATGTGTCACAAAAGTAATAAAAAATTATCACATCTGTGATGTGTGCGCCATGTTTTTCTACATTTTGCTTATCTTTAGCCGTTTTTTCTTTGTTCTTCACCTGAAAAGTGCTACTTTTGTGCCCTGAATATGGAAAAGCTGACTATGAAAACCATCGGCGTCGTACTGACTGCCGGTATAATGGCCTCAGCCGTGCTGTCATGCGGCGAGCAGAAAAAGAGCAACAACATCATTGCCCAAAAGCCAGTGGCAAAGGCTCCGGCGTCTCCGGTCAAAATGCAGGATTCAAACCATAAAGAGACTGTCGAATGGCTGGGCGGACAGTACGGCATATCCATAAGCCGCCGGGCCGACACATCGCTGCCAATGGTACGCGATGATACCGGAGGACGGTATTATGACAATAGGATTAGCGTGAAAATCACGAGAAGCGACGGCTCGCTGTTTTTTGAAAAGACATTCACAAAAGACAACTTCGCGTCTGATGTCGATGAAGAGTATCTTGAGAAAAGCGCCCTGTTGGGCATTGTCATCGACAGCGCCGACGACTCCGGCCTTGTGCTTGCGGCAAGTATAGGCTCTCCCGATGTGCTTAGTGACGATTATCTGCCGCTGCTTATAACCGTATCACGCACGGGCGGAATCAGTGTTAAGCGCGATTCGCGTCTTGACGGCGGCGAGTCAGACTTATGACATGACACCGCACAGGCGGACAACCGCAAGCAGCATGACAAAAAACCGACAGACAAAAACAAGCCACAGGTCTGATATACACGCTCACCGGACCGGTCTTTTACATAATATTATTCCTGTTGCGAATCTACATTGTTGCGGTATTCCATAGGCGTAAGTCCCGTGGCGCGTTTGAAGAATTTACAGAAAAAGCTGACGTTTGGGAAACCGAGACCGTAAGCCACATCGGCAACTTGCCCGCTGCCATATTTCATCATCACCTTTGCATTGGCCGTTACAGCTCTGTCTATCCATTGTTTG
Source organism: uncultured Prevotella sp. (assembly GCA_939792625.1). Lineage (GTDB taxonomy): Bacteria > Bacteroidota > Bacteroidia > Bacteroidales > Bacteroidaceae > Prevotella. Next base: position 8,038 of record CALNFG010000010.1, on the reverse strand, counting down.
GCCGTTATTCCGCTTGCCGCTTTCACTGCCGCACCGAGATAACGCGGCGTTATGCACATCTTGTCGGCATAAAAGGCTATGGCACGCTCGTGACGGCAATGGTTGTTGACAAGACAAAGAAAACGGTCGAATAATTCTCCCGTGCGTGTAGTCTTGGCATTGCCGGTGACATCATTACGGGTCTTTATGTCATCATAATACCAGAGCAACGAATATATCAGGCCGTTAAACGCCTTATCGGGCATATCCGTCCGGTTAAACAATTTCCATAACAAATCCATAAAATCAGAAACATACCTGAGGTCGGCTTCATTGCCTTTTACCACAAAAGACTGTATTCCGGTTGTCACCCATGACGGAATACCCGGACCGGCAGTTTCTCTCAACCTGGTTGGAGCCAGCATCATGCCACATAAATCAAAATCGTCAGACATCTCCTTCAGCTCTATTATGCTGCCCGTACCGACATAAGCCATTGTTCCTTTGGTAAAAACATGCTCAACGAGATTTATCACTATTCTCATTTGCCCACACATGACATACCCTAAACGGATGTCTTCAACGATATACGGCGTGCCCTTTTTGATAATCCGTCCGAACACATCATGCCGCGACCTGAGCATGGCCACGTCCCTGCCAATGAACCGCAACGGAATCTGCGGTCTGGAAGTGTTGCTTAAAGCTTCTTTTATTTCATGAAAAGAAAGTCTTTCAGGTGTTTTCGTTCCCATAGTCTTGTTTTTTATTGCACAAATATACATCAAAACAAGGTAAACAGACAACTATACAGAGCAATAAATGTTTTGTTTCCGCAGTTTTAAATACAAACAGAACATTGTGCATCTTTTTCGGATAACTTCTTTATGACGATATATAGTTACCTTTGCAAATAAAATCACTCATACCGGAAAACAACGTTAAACAATAAAATATACGCCACATGAAACATGCTGTTACATTCATATTATTTTTACTTTTCGCATATCCCGGACGCTCACAAATCACGCTTGACAGCTGCAAGGTGTGGGCACGAAGCAATTATCCAGTGATAAAACAGTTTGACTTGGTCGAGCAAAGTCGCCGCCTGACAGTATCAAACGCGGCAAAGGCATGGTTGCCACGGATAGAGCTTAATGCCGGAGCGTCTTACCAGAGCGATGTTACAACACTGCCCATATCCATTCCGGACATAGATTTGCCCGACGGACCTTCAAAAGACCAATATGACGCCAGACTTACCATAAGCCAGCAAATTTACGACGGCGGTGCCGTGGCATCGGCCAAACGTGTGGCCAACGCACAAAGCGACGTGGAACGCGAAAAAGTAAACGTCGCAATGTATGACATTTATGAACGCATAGAACAGATTTATTTCGGTATTCTTGTGTTGGACGAGCAACTTCAAGTTGCCCGCCTCCTGCAGAAAGATCTGGCATTGAGCAATGCTTCAGTCACGTCAATGATGAAAAACGGAGTTGCCAGTCAGACGGATGTCGATGCCGTTGCCGTTGAGCAAGTAAAGGCACGCCAGACAGAGACAAGCATACTTGTATCGCGCAATACTTACATTAAAATGCTGGAGACGTTTGTCGGCAAGAAATTCAGGAATAACGACACATTGGTAAAGCCGGCAGTATCCGACTTTATGACAATTACCAACAACCGTCCTGAACTTGCTTTATACAACGCACGCGACAGACTTCTTGACACCCGGCTCAAGGCTCTTGATGTCAGCCTTCGCCCTCAACTAGGAGTGTTTGCCTCCGGAGGTTACGGCAATCCGGCGCTGAACATGCTGAAAAACGACTTCGATTCATATTATAAAATAGGTGCTACCCTGTCATGGAACTTCGGAGCTTTATACACAAGAAGCAACGACAAACGCAAGATAGAAGCCGAACGGCAAACCATCCAGTCAGAGCGTGAAGCCTTTCTCTTCAACACAAGCCTGCAAACCGAACTTCAAAGTGGTGTAATAGACAATCTGAAAAAGCAACTTGAACAAGACGACGAAATAATAACCCTACGCCGCCGCATCAGGAACAAAGCTGAGACAAGAGTGGCCAACGGTACCGAGACCGTGAACGAAATGCTTAGGGACATCAATGCAGAAAGCAATGCAATACTGAACAAGCGACTGCACGAAATACAACTTCTTCAAGAAATATACAAACTGAAAACAATTAACAATTTCTGAAATCATGAAAAAGATAATACTTGCAATACTGCCATTCGTACTTACAGCATGCAATTCAGATGACAAAGACTACGACGCCATGGGTACGTTTGAAGCAACAGAAGTCATTGTATCAGCCGAGCAGAACGGCAGATTGATAAACTTTGACGTAGAAGAAGGAAACAACCTTAACGAAGGACAGCCTGTCGGAACAATTGACACAGTGCAGTTATACCTGCGGGCAAGACAACTCGGCGCGACACGTCAAAGCTATGCGAGCCAGCGACCGGACATTTCAAAGCAGACAGCTGCCACCATACAGCAGCTCAAAAAGGCTGAAATGGAACGCGACAGATACGCAAAACTGGTGAAAGACAACGCTGCAAACAAGAAGCTACTGGACGATGCTGAAAATAATGTGCGAGTGTTGCGCCGGCAACTCGAAGCATTACGCTCCTCACTAGACAACAGTACAGGCAGCCTTGACAAGCAAATGGACGCCGTAGAGATTGAGCGTCGGCAAGTGTTGGACCAGTTGGAGAAATGCCACATAAAGTCACCAATCAACGGAACTGTACTTGAAAAGTATGCCGAAGCCGGCGAATATGCCACTTTGGGCAAACCTTTGTTCAAGATTGCAGACATAAATGACATGAAGCTGCGTGTATATATTTCGGCTGAACAGATGACAGAACTGAAAATAGGAAGCCGTGTAAAAGTATATGCAGATATGGGAAAAGACGACCGCCGTGAATACCCGGGTGTGGTTGAATGGATATCCGACAAGGCCGAATTTACCCCGAAAACAATCCAGACACGTGACGAACGGGCCAATCTGGTATATGCTGTAAAGATTGCGGTGAAAAACACCGACGGCCTGATAAAGATAGGAATGTATGGTGACGTGAGATTTTGATGTATGAAGATTTTGCAACATGGATATTGTAAAGGTTGAAGGCTTACGCAAAAATTACGGCAAACTGACCGCTCTTGACGGTTTGACATTTACCGCAGACAAAGGCGAGATTTACGGAATAATCGGCCCTGACGGAGCCGGCAAGACGACTTTGCTGAGAATATTGGCCACGCTGTTGCTTGCCGACGAAGGTACTGCAACGGTTGAAGGATATGATGTCAAGACAGATTATCGCATGATTCGCCGCAACATAGGCTACATGCCGGGCAGCTTTTCCCTATACCAAGACCTCACGGTGGAAGAGAATCTCAAGTTTTTCGCATCTGTTTTCAACGTATCAATCAATGATAATTACGGCATGGTGGAAGACATTTACCGACAGATTTCACCTTTCAAGAAGCGCCGTGCAGGGAAACTGTCAGGCGGAATGAAACAAAAGCTGGCGCTATGCTGTGCCCTCATCCATGCTCCGCAAGTACTATTGCTTGACGAGCCGACAACCGGTGTCGACCCTGTATCACGTCGTGAGTTCTGGTCTTCACTGCTGAAACTGAGAGCCGACTACGACATCACCATTCTAGTATCGACACCTTACATGGACGAAGCATCCTGGTGTGACCGCATCTCTCTGATTCAATCGGGACAATTCATGCAGACCGACACACCTGAAGGAATCTGCAGGAAATATTCAGAGGCACTGTTATCAGTTAGAAGCAACGACATGCACCGGCTCTTATCAGACCTTAAAGCCTGCCGGCTTGTAAAAAATTCATTCGCTTTCGGCGACAGTTACCACGCTATCCTTCATGATGATGCAAGCCCGGAACTGCTGACTGCGGCCTTGGCCGAAAAGGGACATAATGGCATTAAGATTGAAAAAATATTACCGTCAGTGGAAGACTGCTTCATGTCATTGATGAAAAACGCAACAAGATGAACAACGATAAAGTAATAGTGGCAGAAAATCTGACCAAAAAGTTCGGTGACTTTGTTGCCGTTGACAATATATCCTTTACCGTGAGCCGTGGCGAGATATTCGGTTTTCTCGGAGCCAACGGTGCGGGAAAGACCACGGCCATGCGCATGCTGTGCGGGCTGAGCAGACCTACTTCGGGAAGAGCAGAGACAGCTGGATTTGACATCCGCACACAATCTGAGCAAGTAAAGCGCCACATTGGTTACATGAGTCAGAAATTCTCACTTTACGGAGATCTGACTGTCTGTGAAAATATGAGGCTGTTCGGAGGAATTTACGGCATGTCAAGAAGCAGGATAAAAGCAAAATCAAACGAAGTCATGCACGAACTCGGACTATGGGACGAACGCAATATGATGGTAGAACAACTCCCATTGGGCTGGAAACAGAAGCTGGCTTTTGCCCTCGCCATACTGCACGAGCCCGAAATAGTGTTTCTTGACGAGCCGACAGGAGGAGTCGACCCGGTTACGCGCCGTTCTTTTTGGGAACAGATATACATGGCCGCCGACCGAGGCACCACCATCTTCGTCACCACCCATTACATGGATGAAGCCGAGTATTGCGACAGGATATCGGTAATGGTTGACGGCCGCATAGCCGCGCTCGACACACCCACAGCTCTCAAACAACACTTCGGAGCCAACAGCCTTTACGATGTTTTTTACAGTCTTGCCCGCGATGCGAAAAGGAATTGATACACGTTCCGTGAAGAGTATTCACGTTGAAACTGCACTCCTGAAGTCTCGCATGGTTTTATTAATCTTAACAACACAGACAATATGAATCGCTTTATGGCATTTGTCCGCAAGGAGTTTCTTCACATTTTCCGCGATTGGCGCAGCATGCTTGTGCTTCTTGCCTATCCAGTCATACTCGTGTTACTGTTCGGTTTCGCCGTAACAACAGAAGTGAAAAACGTGCGTGTGGGAATACTCGACATGTCTGAAGATGGAATCACGCGCAAGATTGTTGACCGAATAGCAGCCAATCCATACATGACTGTTGTGTCTCAGACAAAAGACATCAGAACAATATACGACAACTTTGACCGCGGCAAAACAGACGTCGCACTGGTATTAGGCAACAATTTCGCCAATGACCTTCTGCACTCCGGGAGTGCCTCTGTGCAGATACTCGTCGACGGTACGGAGCCTAACCAGGCCGTCATACGCCAGCAATACGTCAGCGGAATACTTTCGGCCGTGGCCCGTGATGAATACGGCAATCACGCAGACACCCGGCCAACAATAAATGTCGTGACGCGGATGTTGTACAACCCGCAGCAGAAAAGCGAATACAACTTCGTGCCGGGCGTCATCGGGATGGTGTTGCTCATCGTCTGTGCCATGATGAGCAGCATGTCGATAGTCCGCGAGAAAGAGACAGGCACAATGGAAGTGCTGCTCGCCTCGCCGCTTCAGCCATGGTGCATAGTCACCGCTAAGCTGATACCTTACTTCGTAATATCATCATTCAATCTTGCGGCCATACTTTTTCTTTCATTCTACGTGCTTGACGTCCCAATGGCAGGCAGCCCGGCTTGCTTTCTGGGAGTCACGCTGGTGTATATCCTCGTGGCCCTTACGTTCGGGCTGCTCGTGTCAACTCTCGTCCGCACCCAGCTTGCGGCCATGCTGCTTTCACTGCTGCTGGTTGTTCCGACGGTATATCTGTCGGGAATGGCCTTCCCGATAGAAAGCATGCCGAAGGTACTGCAAATACTGTCGGCCATAGTGCCTGCCCGGTGGTATGTCGATGCGGCCCGCAAGCTGATGATACAAGGCACTGACGCCGTAAACGTGGCAGGCGACGTTATAGCAATGGCAATCATGGAATGCGTGCTTATCGTCATGTCGCTTAAGATGTTCAAAGTGAGAATCTGACCTTTATCTGCTTATTTAACGGAAGAACACAATGAAAATAGCTTACCTCATACAAAAAGAGTTTCTGCAGATAAAGCGCAACGCTTTCCTGCCAAAACTATTTATCGTCCTGCCTGTCGTGATGCTTCTCGTCGTGCCGTATGCTGCCAATCAGGAGATAAAGAATCTCGGCTTCAGCGTGGCAGACAACGACCGCAGCACTCTGTCGCAAAGACTTATCAACCGGATAGACGCATCGCGTTATCTTCACCTTGTATCCGTATGGGACAACAGTGCCGGAGCATACGGATGCGTGGAAGCCGGCAATGCAGACATTGTGATAGAAATACCCCAGAACTTTGAAGCCGACCTGACCCGCACGGGCACGGCCGATGTCAGCGTAGCAGCCAACGCGGTAAACGGAATGAAAGGAGCGCTAGGCCAGACATACGTGCTTCAGATAATATCAGACTTTACCACGCAGGTGCGCACAGAAGCCGGCACTGTGAAAAATGCCGCCGCTGGCATAGACATACGTCCCCGCTATCTCTTCAATGCATCGCTTGACTATAAGCCGTTCATGGTGCCCGGCATCATAGCCATGCTTCTCACACTGCTCATAGGCTTCCTGCCTGCGATAAACGTGGTTGGTGAAAAAGAACGCGGCACAATAGAACAAATTAACGTAACACCCGTGGGACGTGTCACACTGATGCTGTCAAAACAGATACCTTACTGGCTCATAGGCGTGTTCGTACTGCTGTGGTCGATGCTTGTGGCACGTCTGCTCTACGGCATGTCGCCCGCCGGAGGCGTAATGCCGGTGGTGGTGCTGTCGGCGCTGTTCGTCATGGTGATGTCGGGACTCGGGCTAACGGTGTCAAACTGTTCGTCAACAATGCGCCAGGCAGCATTGCTCATGTTCTTTTTTCTCGTGATATTTCTGCTCATGAGCGGTCTGCTAACCCCCATTTCGGGCATGCCCGAGTGGGCAAAGGCACTGACCTATGTCAATCCATTGCGCTATTACATCGAGTCGATGCGTGCCGTCTACATGAAGGGCAGCAGCCTTGCCGACCTTGACATGCAGCTGTGGGCTATGACGGTATATGCAGTTGCGGCATGGGCGGCAGCCGTAATGACATGCAGGAAATCTGAATAACCGACATATAAACCCGCTGTAAGGCTGCAAAAAACGACCTGAGCTTATCTGTTTATCGCGATAATAACGTATATTTGCAGACCGGCTTTACGCCTGACGGCGAGCGGAAACTGTCAACGAATACCGCACAACCGCACTGTTTGCCGGATTGCGGCAAACTCACTTGTAACTATACGCAACATGACAATGAGAGAAATTAATCCCGAAACCACATCCCGGGCACGTGCCTTTGAGCTGTGGATGAACGCGCCGATGCCCATGGTGACGTTGGTCAAGACGCTCGACGTGACCCGCCTTGCAAGACTCTGCCGCCACAGCGGTCTGAAATTCAACATGCTGATGTGTTGGTGCATAGGCCGGGCGGCAAGCGGTATTAAAGAATTTTACATGCTGCCTGTGGGCAAACGTCTGATGCTGTACGACAGCATCGCCGTAAACACCATTGTCGCCAACAGTCAGGGCGAGATCAGCTCGTGCGATGTTCCATTCAATGACAATCTGCACAAATTTAACGATGACTATCTGAAGCTCACGTCACAAGCAGCCGCCACCTGCACCGACCACGACCTTACGGACAGCATGGTGATAGGCACGTCGGCGCTTGTACAGTGTGAGATTGATGCCGCCGCTGGCATGTACAGCGGAATATTCAACAATCCGTTCATGATTTGGGGAAAGTTTCGACGACACATGTTCAAGACGACGCTGCCTGTATCGTTTCAGTTTCACCACACACAGATGGACGGCGCCCACGCCGCACGTTTCTTGGACAATCTCCAAAACGAAATAAACAGTCTGCGTATATGACTCTCCGGCCCGGGCCGGAATATATGAAAAAAGCGAAAAGCTGCCCAAACAGCTTTTCGCCCATGCGACATTACCGTAATTAAGAGCCTCTTGTCGGATTCGAACCAACGACCCCGAGATTACAAATCACGTGCTC